>CAYYWK010000149.1:0-3708 GCA_964475345.1 uncultured Desulfobulbus sp. | reverse complement strand
GCGATTTCGAAAAACTCCAGCTGCTCCGGGAAATGTTCCGGCAGGGCGGCTATCGAGACGTCGGCCTCTCCGTTCTGCAGTTTGCCGATGGCCATCGCCGCATCGCCGGTCTGCAGGTGGATGAGGATCTCCGGGTAGGTTCGGCGGAAACGGGAAAAGATGTCCGGGAGGATGCTGAGAATGGCGGTGACCGAGCAGTAAAGGGAAATTTCGCCGGCAGGGGTGCTGTCGCCGGCCAGATCGGTCTGCAGCCTGTTCCAGCGCTGGATGGCCTCCTCGGCGTAATCCCTGAAGGTGATGCCGGCAGGGGTGAGGCTCACAGAACGGCGGTCGCGGGTCAGCAGCTGGCGACCCACTTCGGCCTCCAGCTTCTGGATGGTCCGGGTGAGTCCGGAAGGCGTGATATTGCAGGCCTGGCTGGTCCTGCCGAAATGGAGGGAGCGGGCCAGGTGCCTGAAAATCTTTAGTTTGTCGATATCCACAGGCAATCCGGGGGCTGGCTGAACGATACTGTATTGCAATAATTGCAACACAGTATCACGAACAAATCACTTGACGCAACAGTTCATTGCCAATATATCGTTTTGACAGGAAGGATCGCCGGTCAATTGTCAAAAAACATCACATCCCGAGGAGATAAAAATGAGCGCCAACTATTTCAATACCCTGCCGCTGCGTCGACAGCTGGAAGAACTTTCCCAGTGCCGGTTCATGGACGAGTCCGAATTCAACGGCGTCGAAGCCTTGAAAGGGAAGAAGATCGTCATCGTCGGCTGCGGCGCCCAGGGCCTCAACCAGGGCCTCAACCTCCGCGACAGCGGACTCGATGTCACCTACGCCCTGCGCGACAACGCCATCAAGGAGAAACGCCAGTCATGGAAGAACGCCACCGGGAACGCCTTCAAGGTCGGCACCTACAAGGAACTGATCCCGAAGGCTGATCTGGTGATCAACCTCACCCCCGACAAGCAGCACAGCAACGTCGTGTCGGCGATCATGCCGCTGATGAAGAAGGGGGCCTGCCTGTCCTACTCGCACGGCTTCAACATTGTCGAGGAGGGCATGCAGATCCGGGAGGATTTGACGGTTATCATGATGGCGCCGAAGGCCCCCGGTACGGAAGTCCGCGAGGAGTACAAGCGTGGCTTCGGCGTGCCGACCCTGATCGCCGTCCATGGCGAGAACGATCCTAATGGCGAAGGCTGGGAACTGGCCAAGGCCTATTGTTGTGCTACCGGCGGCGATCGTGCCGGCGTCCTGCAATCCTCCTTCGTGGCGGAGGTCAAGTCTGATCTGATGGGTGAGCAGACAATCCTCTGCGGCATGCTGCAGGCCGGTTCGCTGCTCTGCTACGACAAAATGGTGGAGGAGGGCATCGATTCCGGCTATGCCTCGAAACTGGTGCAGCACGGTTGGGAGGTGGTTACCGAGGCGTTGAAGCACGGAGGCATTACCAACATGATGGATCGTCTGTCCAACCCGGCGAAAATCCGGGCCTTCTATCTGGCCGAGGATCTCAAGGCGATTCTCAGGCCGTTGTTTGAAAAGCATATGGACGATATCATGTCGGGCAAGTTTTCCAAGACAATGATGAAGGATTGGGCCAATGATGATGCCAAGTTGCTGAAATGGCGCAAAGAGTCGCGGGAAAGCGCTTTCGAGAAGGCGGAGACGATGACCGCCGAGATTCCGGAGCAGGAATACTTCGACCATGGCATCCTGATGATCGCGATGGTCAAGGCCGGCGTCGAGCTGGCCTTCGACACCATGGTCACCGCCGGAATCAAGGAGGAGTCGGCCTACTACGAATCGCTGCACGAGGTGCCACTGATCGCCAACCTCATCGCCAGGAAGAAACTGTATGAAATGAACGTGGTGATTTCGGATACCGCCGAGTACGGCAATTACCTGTTCGCCCATGCCGCCATTCCATTGCTGAAGGGTTTCATGAAGACCATCGGCACCGATGTCATCGGCAGTGGTCTTGAATTAACAGACTGCGGGGTGGACAACATCGAGCTGATCGAGGTCAACGAGGCCACCCGCTATACCACTGTCGAGGCGGTCGGCGAGGAACTGCGTTCCCATATGCGGGCAATGAAGGCGATCTTCTGAAAACATCCCATAACCGTTCACCTGCAAGGGTTTTGGCGCCCGGAAGGAGCTTGTCTCTTCTCCGGGCGCTTTCTTTTTGTCGAACTCCCTACCTGCCCTCCTGTGTTACGAGTTTGTAAGATGTCGATCATAACTTCTCTGGTCATTCAGAATAACGCTGGAATTGAGATGGCGGCGCTGTCTCGGCCGGTTCCAATGCGCTTTCTGAAAACCCTTCCCGGCCAGGATGGATGCTCGCGACAGGATTACTACCAAGGAGAACATCAACACGGAGGACATCGTATGAACAGGAAGAACGGAATCATTGCCCTGCTGCTTTCCCTGATGGTCGCCCTTGCCCTTGCTCCGGCAATGGCTGCCACCAAAGCCGGCAAGGAGCCGGCGGCCGTGGAGGAAACGACGAAAGAGGTTGCCGTCAAGATCGATATCAATACTGCAGACGTCGCTGAACTGACGCAAATTCCCGGAATTGGGCCGAAGACTGCCGAGGCGATCGTTGCCTACCGGAAAGACAACGGCCAGTTCAAGACACTCGATGATCTGGTCGAGGTAAAGGGGATCGGTCCGAAAAAGCTCGAAAAGATCCGCCCGTTCCTGCAAAACATCTAATATTTCATCTTCAGGGCGAACTGGATGCCCGTCCAGTTCGCCGGCCATCTGTCGTCCCCTTAGCCTGCCAGCTTTTCGGAAACACCGGCAGCCCCGCTGCTTGCACAAGCAGCTCAACCGAGTGGCGAGAGGGACGGCGTCCGCTTTCAAGGCGGCTTGCAGGGCATGCCCCCAGTTGTCGATTTATTTCTCCCCTATCCTCTGTCACTGTGATGCGCTGCCGGATTATTGGGAGCGACATTTTGGCACCCTTGCGAAGTGTGCTATACTGGGAAAAAGCCTTGCCTGCTGCTGCGCCGGCCTGAAACACGGCGCGGGGCGAAGGCTTCTCGGTGACCCTGCTGGCTGAGAGAGATGCCAGTGGATGGGAGATGCAACACTTTTCGCGGGAGGTGGTATATGGCCAAGACTATTTCAGCAATCCTGGTGCCGACCGACTATTCCACCTGTACGGGTGAAGCCATTGGCTGGGCTGTGTCGCTTGCCGCCCCGCTCAGCGCCCGCCTCCTGCTCCTGCATGTGATTCGCAATGAAATCGCCGACGAATGGCTGTCGATCCCCGGGATGAGCTGGGAAGCCATGGTGCGCCGGGAAGAGAAGGCGCTGCGCGAAATGTACCGCAACTGGGCGCCGGAAGAGGAAAGCTCTGCACTGCTCAGGGAGACGATTGTGACAGTCGGCGACCCGGCTGAAAAAATCGTCACCACCGCTCTCGAGAAACACATCGATCTCATCGTCATCCCGACGTATGGCCACAGGGAGTCGCCGGTGGAAGGTGGTGGGCGTGTCAGCGAACATATTCAGGGACTCTATCCGGCAGTGTGAAATAGAAAGTCGATCCTTCCCCCAGTTTAGCCTTTACCCAAATTTTTCCTCCGTGTCTTTCGATGATCCGTTTTACGATGGCCAAGCCTATTCCAGTTCCCGAGAACTTAGGACCATTAAGCCGTTGGAAAATTTCGAATATTTTTCCATAGTACGGTT
>CAYYWK010000148.1:0-7021 GCA_964475345.1 uncultured Desulfobulbus sp. | reverse complement strand
GTCTGGCCTGTTCCTGGAGAATATTGCCGAGATTGTTGTACGCGTTCTTCTTGTAAGGATCGAGAGCGATTGCCCTGCGATAGAACTCCTCGGCTGCGAACAACCAACCTTGTCCCCTGAGAGCATTGCCTAGGTTGATGCATGCTTCAGGGTAGTCGGGCTTGAGATCAAGCGCACGGCGAAAACTGATTTCTGCGTCACCATCTCGACCAAGGCGGGCCTGGGCATTGCCGAGGTTGAAAAATACTTCAGCGTTGTTCGGGTTGTGGCTGATATAGCTCAGGAAACAACTTTCAGCCTCCGTTGTTTTTTGTAGGAGGAACAATGTTTTTCCGAGATTGTGAAGTGCCTCCGGATAACCTGGTTTGATCTGCAGGGCTTCTCTGTAGGCATGTTCGGCTTCAATATAGCGCTGCTGTTCGTTGAGTATGCAACCCAGAGTGTTGTAAGCGGCAGCATAGGCTGGTTTGTCGGCCAAGGCCTCTCGGCAGATCATCTCCGCCTCGCTGGTTTTTCCTGACAGTTGGAGTATCATAGCCAAGCCGCATTTCGCTTCGGCAAGATCTGGTCGGATCTGCAGGGCTTGCTGAAAAGAGCACTCAGCTTCCTGAAATTCCCCGATATCATGGAGGAGAAGACCGAGATTGACAAGATATTCTGTTGAATTCGGATTGTATTTCAATGCCGTGCGGCACGCATCTTCCGCCTCTGCTGACCGGCCCTGACTGCGCAGGGAGATGGCGAGGGTGTTGTGCGCGTCGGCATAGTTATGGGAAATTCCCAACGCGCGCCGGCACAGGGTTTCAGCCTCTTCATACCGTTCGAGATCGCAGAGGATTACCGCGGCGTTACGCATACCGATGTAATCCTCCGGATCGATACGTATGGCCGATTCCATTGCCATCAGGGCTTCGTTGTACGCTCCCTGCTGACGATGTATGGCCCCGAGGATTTTCCAGAGGTGACTATCGCCTGGGAATTGATTCAAGAGGATCTGTACAGCGCTTTCGGCTTCGGCAATGCGTCCCTGCTGAAACAGGGAGAGGGTGCTTTCAACAGCTTTCGGTGAAGCGGTGACAATGCGTTTGCGGGTTTTCTGCGGTTTCTTATTCTTTTTTGCAGATGCTTGAGAGGAAAGCGAGATTCCATCCTTGGCGTCACTGGCGAATCTGTGATGCAGCGATTCGACCTCGTCACCGTCGAGTCCGGCCTCAATGGCAATTTCCAGCGTCTCTCGGGCTGTCTCCCGCTGACCTGCACGATCCAGGGCATTGATACAGGCAATCCAGTACAGACGTTGTTCGGGATGGGCATTCACTGCAGCCGTAAGAAAAATGAGGGCTTCCGTTGGTTTATGACGCTTTGTGAGAACAATTCCGAGACGATAGTTTGCTTCAGCACATTCCGGTGTGGTTGCAGCTATAGCTCGTAAGAGATCCTCAGCCTCAGGGAGGTGTCCAGCCGAATGGAACAACTCTGACTGTGTGAGGAGTTGATTAAGGGATTCAGTGCTTCTGATCGAGGCAAACGGTCGATCGGCCAGGCTGCCGGCGCGCCAGACGGTGAACATCTGTCGATAGGCATTCTCCACTTTGCTGGCGAAGAACGGTTCGTCCATGAGCGGGCTTGCGAGCATTTCTTCGCGCAGCCGAGAGCGTATCTCGGCCAAAGACTGTTTATCGGTTGAGAGCCGGACCGCAATATCGACATATTCCTCTTCATTGCCGGCAACCCATTCCTCCCGACCGATGCTGCTAAGAACGGCGCAACCGATCCTGCCAACGCTTGGTCGACCTGCTAGAGTGATGAATGGGATTCCCATGTATAAAAACTCCGGCAGAGTTGTTCCCGAGTTGTGGGGAAAACAGTCAAGGCCGATATCTATTGTACGCAGGATATCCCAGGGTGGAGAATGAAAACCAATGCTCAGCCGTTCAACCTCTATCCCCTGGGCGAGAAATTTTGCTGTCAGTTCTTGCTTCACCGCGTCGTCGCGGAAATTGCTGCTGTCAATTACCAGTCGTGATCCCGGAACCCGTTTGAGTATTTCCGCCCATGCGGTGATGGTTCGATGGTTCAGACGGACTGAACGTGTCAGGGTGCCGAAAGTGATGTGGCCATTGGAGAGGGAAGGCAGAGGGCTGACTTCTCCAATGCCTTCAGCTGGTCTGAAAACGAATGACGGTGTGGAAATTCGCCAAGGAGTTTCTGCAAAAAGATGTTCGCTCCCAACCGGCACGGTTGTCACGTCGGTGAGGTAATAGTCTATTGCCGGAAGACCTGTCGTATAGCCGAAGTCCAGCCAGTGCAATGATATCGGAGCCGGTTTTCTGGCAAAGACCCCAAGACGGTTGTGGGCCGTATGTCCGGCAAGATCTACCAGAATATCGATTCCATCTGCCCGTATTTTTTCAGCAAGCTGGGCGTCAGTCATTCCGGTTGTTGTTATCCAGTTATCAACACATTTCCGGTAACGTTCGGTTACTGAATCTTCTCTTTCCACTTCTGCATAGGCAAACACGGTAAAGCGCGTGCTGTCATGATGAGACAGCAGGGGTTCAAGAAAATGCCGCGTTGAATGGTTTCTGAACTGTGGTGAGACATAACCGATTTTTAACTTTCTGTTTTGATTCTTGCTGTTTACATGTGGCAGCCAGTATTTTTTGAAAGGCAGGGCAAACTGGTTGTCGAACCTGCTGTATTCCTTGAAAATTTCTTCGGCGGTCAGATCTGGGTGATAGTTGAGAGTAAAGAGAAGGTTGCTGTGGGTATCGCTGAGCGCAGGGTCAATGGCCAGGGCCATTCTGTAGCAATCTTCTGCCTCGTCGAGTTGGCAGAGCTCCTTGAGGACGGCTCCAAGGTTGCTCAGGGCTATGGTATGATTCGGGGTAATTGCCAAGGCAGCCCTGTACGATTGTTCTGCCTCTCGGTAGCGCCCCATCTCCTTGAGGCATGCTCCTAGATTGATTCGAGGCTCCGACCATGTTGGCGATGAATGAATTGCGTGCAGGTAGCAAGATTCGGCTTGCTGGAAATCGCCGATGGATTGAAGCGCAATGCCGAGGTTGCTCCAGGCTTTGTCGTAGTCAGGTTTCAGACGTACTGCCAGACGATAGTGGACAAGTGCTTCTTCGACCTGATGCTGTCGCAGGTGAAGATTGCCGAGGTTGAAGTGAGCTTCCGGATAATCTGCGGTAATGCGTATCGCCGCGTTGAATGCGTCGAATGCTTCGGAATATCTATTCTGGAACTGGAGCATATTGCCGAGATTATTGCAGGCCTGGGCAAAACCGGGATTGAAGCTAAGAGATGTACGATATGCGTTTTCGGCCTCATCGAATCTGCCGAGAGCTGCAAGAATGTTCCCTAGTGCATAATGGGTTTCTGGTACGTCGGGCTGGTTCGACAGATACGTGCGATAGACGGTTTCCGCCTCTGAGAGTCGCCCCTGTGCGATGAGCGCTTCTCCGAGTTCGTGGGTCATCTCCATCTCAAAAGGAAAAACACTGACGGCTTTGAACAGGAATTCAGCGGCCTCGTTCAGACGCCCCTGCCGTTTGAGCGAAAGCCCCAGGGCCTTCAGGGCTAGGGGATCGTTGGGAGAGCCGGCCAGGATGATGCGGGCACAGGATTCAGCCTCTGCAAACAGCCCTTCTCTGAATGCCTCGATCATTTGTTTTAATGGCAATTCTTCCTCAATCTCCGGATCGGGCGGTTGGGATGAGGGAATTTCTCCTGACTGCAGCCGTTGTCGAAGGGCAGTGGTTTGCTCGCCATCAAGGCCGGCGGCAATCGCCATTTCCAGCAGTTCAGCGGCTGCATTGCTTTGCCCGGAGCGGTCGAGTGCATCTATGTAGGCAACCCAGTATGGGCCGTGTTCCGGCATCGAGTCCACTGCGCATGCTAAATAATCCAGGGCGTCGTTGATATGGCCGGTATTGACCAGAAGAACGCCAAGGAGGTGGTTGACCAAGGGATGTTGAGGTTTTGTGGCAAGGATGCTGCGGTAGATCGTTTCCGCATTTTCCGATCTGTTTCCGCGTATACTGGCTTCAGCCTCTGCCAGCAGGTGCCCAACCGCATCGTCTTGCTGAGTTTGTGAATCGTTTCGTGGGGGATGATGCCGAGTGATGCACCAGCGCATGAACATCTGCCTGTAGGCATCTTCGACTTTACGAACGAAGGCCGGCTCATCCATCAGCGGGCCGGATTGCATCTCCTGCCGCAGAGAGGAACGGATGGTCGCCAGTGACGGAAGATCCGAGGCGAGCCTTGCAGCAATATCGACGTACTCATCTTTGGTTCGGGCGATCCATTCAGAACGATTCAACCCTGTCAGCAGCGAACTGCCGAGCAGACCGACGCTTGGGCGATCCGCCAGGGTAACGAAGGGAATACCCATATACAGCTTTTCAACGAGCGTCGTGCCTGAGTTGTGTGGGAAACAGTCGAGGCCGATGTCGATTTTTCTTAACACATCCCAGGGGGGAGAGTGATAGCCTACTTCGAGACGATCGCCAGTGATGCCTCGGGTAAGAAATTGACGAAGTAGGTCTTCCTGTTGATCGGAATCTTTGAAATCACCGCTGTCGACTACCAGACGGGAACCGGGAACCCGCCTGAGAATCTCTGCCCATGTATCGATGGTTTGATTGTTGATGCGAATGGCTCTGGTCAGGGTGCCAAATGTGATATGGCCAGTGGAAAGGGCCGGCAGCGGTGAGACTTCACCCATATTCTCGGCGGGACGGTACACCGTACAGGGGGGTGTCATCCGCCACGGTGTTTCGGAGAACAGGTGCTCACATCCATCCGGCGTGCAGACCGTATCAGACAGGTAATAGTCAATGCCGGTAAGACCGGTGGTGTATCCGAAATCGAGCCAATGAAGAGATACGGGAGCAGGGCGAAGGGCAAAGACACCAAGGCGGTTGCCGTCGGTATGTCCGGCGAGATCGATAAGAATGTCTATCCCGTCTTCGCGGATTTGGCGAAAGAGTGTTGCGTCGTCCATGCCCGCGGTTATCAGCCAATGATCACAGTAGCTTCTGTAACGCTCAGTGTAATCGTCCTTGCCGTACAGTTCAGCATAGGCGAAAATTTCAAATCGTTTTCGGTCGTGGCCAGCAAGCAGCGGTTCAAGAAAATGTCGAGCCGAGTGCCGTCGAAACTGGGGGGAGACGTAACCGATCTTCAAACGACGATGAGGTTCAGGGGGATTGCTGTAATCCGGGCCGATATTGCCGGAAGAAGTGAAGAATAGAGTGTTGAAGCGGCAATACTCAGCAAAAATAGCCGATGCATCCCGGTCTGGGTCGTAGTTCAGGACAAAGAGCAAATTGCTGTATTCTTCTGTGTTGTCGGGTTCAAGAGCCAGTACCTTGCGAAAGGCGGCTTCGGCCTCATCGCGACGCCCCTTGCGGATCATTATGTTGCCGTACGTGCTTATTCCTTTTGGATAATCGGGGGAGACGACAAGTGCCTTCAGGCATAACTCCTCCGCCTCTGTGATACGTCCAGTTTTGTAAAAAGTTACTGAAAGGTTGTTCAGAATACGTTTGTTATTCGGTGAGAGTTCGAGGGCTTTTCGATAGCACCTTTCCGCCTCGTTGAATTTGCCAATTCGTTGATACAGGATACCCAGGTTGTTGAGAGCCTCCCAAAAATCCGGTTGAATATCCAATGCCTGCCTGTAACAGTCAACAGCCTCTTCTATCCTTCCAAGGTGCTGGAGCGTTATGCCAAGGTTCACATGAGCCGTGCCATAGTTAGGGTTAGCTGATAATGCTTGCCGATAACTGGATTCCGCTTCAGAAAAGGCTTTTCGGTCAAAGAGGATAAGACCGAGATTGTTGAGAGCCTCGGCAGAGGATGGTTTGAGGTATATCGCTTTTCTACAGGCGGATTCTGCTTCATCCAGTTGTCCCGATTCTCTGAGAACAAGAGAAAAGTTGACAAGCAGATCCGTCGATTCGGGTGTTTGCTTCAGAGCCTCACGGTAGCATTCGATAGCTTCAGCTTGTCGTCCCTGTTCCAGAAGGAGGCTTCCCAGATTTCCTGCGGCTTCTACGGAGTCCGATTTGACTGTCAGGGCACGGTGGAAGGCGGATTCAGCATCTTTGGGGATTCCAATTCTCCGGTAAACTATCCCAAGGTTGAGCCAGGCTTGCCAATAGCCAGAATTGATTTCGGTGGCCCGGAGATAGCTTTTTTCGGCTTCAGTAAGTTTGCCGGCCTCGGCCAGGACGAGACCGAGGTTGTAGTGGACATCGGCATCGTCTGCCAAAATGCCTGCGGCGCGAATACAAGCGTGCATAGCCTCGTCCTTTTTGCCCTGAGCGTACAGCAGCGGGCCAAGAATCTTCCAGCCTACACCGCAATCGGGGAAATCTTCTGTAAGAGACACTGCTGCTTTAAGTGCTTCTTTCCACTTGCCTGTCTGATAAAGCTGGACAAGTTTGGCGGTTTTCTTCCGAGAAGGTTGACGGGTCTGCCGTGGTGATCCCGTTTGGATTGAAACGATGGATTTCAGTTTTCCTGCGGGAATTGAAACGGTTGCGGTGTTGTTGTACCCTGCTGACGGCTTGGAGTCGAACCACGTTTCGAACATGCAGAGGAAAGCCTTTTCAACTTTGGCCGCAAATGCTGCTTCAGCCATTAGCGTACTGGTGGCAAGTTCATTCCGCAGGTTTTCGCGGATTGTACAGAGAGACGGTATATCATTGGCCAGAGCACATGCTTTTGCTATGTATTCCTCTTCAGTGCGGGCAATCCATTCCTGGCGCCCAATTGCTTCCAGAAGGCTGCTTCCAATCCGGCCGACAGGTGGGCGATCCGCTAGAGTAATGAAAGGAACGCCCATATACAGGCTTTCGATCAGTGTTGTTCCTGAGTTGTGAGGAAAACAGTCAAGGCAGATATCCACAGACCGCAGAACGTCCCAGGGAGGACTGCTGGCGCCTATTTCCAGTTGCTCTCTGCAGATACCCTGCGAGGCGAATTGATCAATCAAATATGACTG
>CAYYWK010000147.1:0-7040 GCA_964475345.1 uncultured Desulfobulbus sp. | reverse complement strand
CACCACGTAGCTTTGCCGCAGCGACCATATTCATGGCCTTGGTGATCTGCGATGTCTTCTTGACACCCTGGATCTTCAACTTTACTTCTTTTAAGCTCGGCATAGTTGTGACCTATCCAGAATTAGTTAAGACCCTTTGTTGCCTTGAACGTTTCACCAAAGCTGGTCAGTGCTTTATTGAGTTTTTCCTTGATTTCAGCAGTAAACTCTTTCTTCTCTTTCAAATCTGCAAAAATCGAGGGATCATTTGACTCGATATAGGAATACAGTTCCTTCTCATAGTCAGCAAGGGCGTTTACCGGCAGTTTATCAAGATATCCATTGGATCCAGCATAGATTATCGTAACCTGCTTCTCCATTGGCAGCGGTTGGTACTGCGGCTGCTTGAGTATTTCCACAAGCCGCTCACCACGGGTCAGTTTGGCCTGGGTTGCAGCATCCAGGTCTGAACCGAATGCGGCGAAAGCTGCCAGTTCACGGTATTGAGCCAGATCAAGTCGCAAGGTACCGGCGACCTGTTTCATTGCCTTAACCTGTGCCGCGCCACCTACGCGCGATACAGAAAGACCTACGTTGATGGCCGGGCGAACACCTGAAAAGAATAAGTTCGGCTCGAGATAGACCTGGCCGTCGGTGATTGAGATAACGTTTGTAGGGATGAAGGCGGAAACGTCACCAGCTTGCGTCTCAATGATCGGGAGAGCCGTCAGAGAACCTGCTCCGAGAGCATCATTCACTTTGGCTGCACGCTCAAGCAAACGAGAGTGGTTGAAGAAAATATCTCCAGGATAGGCCTCGCGTCCTGGAGGCCGACGAAGCAGCAGGGACAACTCGCGATACGCAACGGCCTGCTTGGAGAGGTCATCGTAGATAATCAGGGCATGCTTCCCATTGTCTCTGTAATACTCACCCATCGAGCATCCTGCGAAGGGAGCGATGTACTGCATTGGCGCCGGATCAGAGGCACATGCAGCAACGACCGTGGTGTATTCCATGGCCCCGTGTTTTCTCAATGCTTCAACAACCAGGGCTACCGTCGATTTTTTCTGGCCAACGGCTACGTAGATGCAGTGAACGTCAGTATCCTTCTGGGCAATTATCGCGTCTACACAAAGAGCGGTTTTGCCGATCTGGCGGTCACCGATCACAAGCTCACGCTGTCCCCGCCCAACAGGCGTCATTGCATCGACAGCCTTCGCTCCGGTATAGCAAGGCTCATGTACACCCTTTCGGGCGATAACGCCCGGAGCAAGAACCTCGATCTTGGCAGTAGTATCTGTCTTGATCGGCCCCTGCCCATCAATCGGCTGGCCAATACCATCAACAACACGGCCCTGCATGGCCGGCCCAACGGGAACCTCGGCAATTTTGCCGGTTCTCTTGACGATATCGCCCTCCTTGATGTTCGAAACATTGCCAAGGACAGCGCAGCCCACGTTGTCAGCTTCAAGGTTCAAGGCGAGACCCATGATTCCGCCTGGGAACTCCAGGAGTTCCATTGCCATGCAGTTTTGCACGCCATACACACGAGCAATACCATCACCTACTGAGATGACAGTACCCGTCTCGTTCAAATCAACACTTGTCTCGTACTCTCCTATCTGGTCCTTGATGATCTGACTGATTTCTTCGGCTTTGATCTGCATCTATTCTCTCCCCTTGATGGAATCTTTTAAACCTGCAAGTTGTGTCCTAATGCTGCCATCCAGTACAAGATCTCCGACCTTGGCAATGATTCCGCCAATAATCGAAGGATCAACACTGGTTGTCAGTTTCACCTTCTTGCCTGTCAACTTTTCTAATGTGGACTGCACGTTCGCCTGCAACTCAGCACTCAACTGTATCGCAGAAATAACATTGCCATGGCTGATATTCTTTTCATCGTCTACCATGACCTGAAATTCTTCTGCAATCTCCGGAAGAATTTCTATCCGTTTTTTCTGAACCAGCAGACGGAGAAAATTACCCATCACAGTATCAACTGCCATGGACTTGATCATGCCATCCATGACCTTCTCTTTGATGTCGGTTGGATACAGTGGATTAGTCAACGCATCGACAACCTCGGGATTGGAAACGTACAATCCCGCCACCCCTTGAAGAGTCTCATTATACTCCTCAAAGGTTTTCTGTTCTTTGCCAACGGTAAAAAGTGCCTTGGCGTATCTGCGCGCGAGGATAGTCTGTTTCACTGTACGGCCCCCACCTTAGCTAAATAATCTTCTACAATCTTGACCTGATCTGCAGGTGTCAGATTCTTCACGATCAATGCTTCAGCCATTGCAGCAGCTTTATCGGCAACCTCATCCTTAAGAGACCGCTTGGCTTCCATGACTTCCTTTTGAACAGCCAGCTCGGCCTGTCGTTTTATATCGGCAGCTGCCTGCTCAGCCCTTTCAAGGATCTTGACTTTCTCCAATTCAGCTTGCGCAACAGCCTTCTCGACAATTTTGTCGATATCCTTCTCAACGGTGGCAAGCTTGGCTTCGAACTCCCTGTATGATTTCTCAGCAGCGGCTTTCTTAGTTTCCAGATCTGCTATTTCGTCACTGATACGTTTCTGCCTGCCTGCCAGTCCTGCTCCAATAGGTTTAGCTGCAAACTTGACCAGAATGATCATCAAGGCGGCAAAGTTGACGACCCGCCAAAAAAGGTCCTTCAACTTTTCAGCAGAAAGGCTGTCACCTTGCGCTGCTCCGTGCCCTGCTCCCTCTGCAGCAGCATGCCCCGCCTCTTCAACTGCGCCGCCATGCCCCTGCCCCGAGGCCAGTTCCTGCGTCGCCCCGGGTGCCTCATGACTCGTCTGTTCAGTCGCCCAGACAGCCCCGGTCGACAAGGCAAACCACAAAGTTGCCGTGACCAGAACCATCATTCGGGCTACTTGCTTCAGTCCTCTCATCTTT
Organism: uncultured Desulfobulbus sp.; assembly: GCA_964475345.1. GTDB lineage: Bacteria > Desulfobacterota > Desulfobulbia > Desulfobulbales > Desulfocapsaceae > Desulfoprunum. The sequence goes on along the minus strand of CAYYWK010000147.1, from coordinate 4,137 downwards.
ACAGGCTCCTTCCCAGAATTTTACTGGCCATATCGTTTGCGAATCCGTCAAGATTGGCCCGAAGGCTGGCCCGAGCAGTCTCAATCTGAGTCCTGATCTCGGCAAGTTGCTGATTCTTGCCGCTTTCAGCTTCAGTCTTGATAGCCCCGAGCTTCTGATCCCCCGCCATCTGGGCTTCCGCCCGGGCAGCATCAAGGGCTGCCTTGGCCTTTCCTGACGCCTTTGCCATTTTTTCATCAACTTCCTGCTGACGTAACCGCGCATTCTTTTCAAACTTTGCGATCTCGCCCTGCATACCCTGCTGCCGCTCAGCCCTCTCTTTCAGGATTTTCTTTACGGGCTTGTAAAGAACTCCGTTAAGCAGGAACATGAGGATGATCATGTTCACAATCTGAAACAACAACGTGATGTCCATCGTTATCATGTTAGCAAGCTCCCGATTAACTTAGATAACAAATAAAAAACCTAACATTCATCCACTGAATGTCGACCGCATCGTACACTAACGCAAAAGATGAACAACAAACTGGCAAACCGCCTAAAACCTGTAAAAAAAATGAACCACCATTCACTACAGCAAAAAATCTTTACTGTAAATATCTCAGAGTGTCAACCCAATTTATAACCAGAAGAAAACAAGCATTTTTCTCCTGTTACCTCAAGAATCCATTCCTTTCGAGTGCCAATTGGTTGCCTCGCTCAGATGTCCCGCTATAATCTATTCTATCCCTTCACCTTTCAACATGACCTCGACCATCCCAGGTACTTTCGCAATCGCCTCAGCCAGTTTATCGGCATTTGGCCCTCCAGCCTGCGCCATGTCTGCCCGTCCGCCGCCTTTGCCACCAACAATTGCTGCAACTTGACGGACCAGGTTCCCGGCCTGAATCCTTTCTGTCAGATCTCGCGAGACCAAGGATAACAGCGCCGCCTTGCCATCAATGACTCCACCGAGAACTGCAACTCCCTAGGGGAGGAGATCCCGAACCTTGTCTCCGACCTCTCTCAAGGTCTTCGAACTATCAAGGGCAAGTTCCAGAGCAAGGACTTTTACTCCGCCAACCTCAACTGTTCTGGAAAGCAATTCACCAAGATGCGTGGAAGCAAGCCGTGTGGAGAGTTCTGCAACCTGTTTTTCCAATTGCCTCTGGGAGAAAATCAGCGCTTCAATCTTGTCCTGGAGATCATCTTCACGAGCGTTGAACAATCTGCTCAATTTCGAGCTCAAGCGGCAGACCTTCTGAAAATATTGCAGTGCTGCCTTTCCTGCTATCGCCTCTATCCTGCGAACTCCGGCAGCGACTCCGTTTTCGCTCAGAATCTTGAAAAGACCTATTTGACCTGTCGATGCGGCATGAGTTCCGCCACACAGTTCCATGCTGACTTCCCCGATTTTCACAACCCGGACATCATCAGCATATTTCTCGCCAAACAGCGCTGTTGCACCTTCGCGAATAGCATCCTCCTTCGCCAGCATCCTGGTTTCGATGGGGAAATTTTGACGGATCTGATCATTGATCAGATCTTCAACCATTTCCAGCTGATCATCGGTCATCGGGGAGAAATGCGTGAAATCAAAGCGCAATCTCTGCGGGCCGACGAGCGATCCGGACTGCTTGACATGGTCTCCGAGAACCCGGCAAAGGGCAGCATGCAGTAAATGCGTGGCTGAATGATGTGCGGTCACTTCCCGCCTATAGCTTTGCCTGACCCTCAACGTCACATCCGTTCCAATGGTCAAATCGCCACGTTCAACGACTGAATCGTGAATGATCAACGCATCCCCTTCAGCAGAAGTCCCCACAACCTCGGCCCTGCCATCAGCCCAGCAGATTTCCCCGATGTCACCAATCTGCCCACCGGACTCAGCGTAGAAAGGGGATCTGGTGACGATAATTTTTCCTGCCTGCCCTTGCATCAACCTATCGACGGATTTCCCCTCACTGTCAAGCAAGGCCCTGATATCAGACTCAGCCTCGAGGAGATCATACCCTATGAACTGGGTGGTGTTTCCCGCATCAAGCAATTCTCGCAGGCCCTCCTGCCGTGTCCGCATCCTCTCATCCTTGCGAGACGCCCGAGACTTGCTGCGCTGCTCCTCCATTGCCGAATGAAAACCTGCCTCATCTATCGCAAACCTTCGCTCAAGGGCGATATCCCGTACAATATCATAGGGAAAGCCATAGGTGTCGTACAGCTTGAAGACGAAATCACCAGACAGGATTTTTGCACCAGACTTCTCAAGATTCCCGATCTCCCCCTCGAGAAGTTGCAGACCTTTTTCAAGTGTTTCTCTGAATCGTTCCTCTTCGCTGAAGACGACCTTGTGCATCAGAGGCAGGGCATCCTTCAGCACAGGATACGCATCACTCATGCTCGAGATGACAACACCGACCACCTGCTCAAGAAAGTTGGACTGCAACCCGAGATTGCGACCATATCGCACCGCCCTCCGGATGATCCGCCGCAATACATACCCCCTGCCTTCATTGGAGGGTAAAACACCATCAGCCACAAGAAAAGCGGTCGCCCGGCTATGATCGGCAATGACCCGCATGGCCGTGTCGTCATTGCCGCTTTCCTTGTAGCGTTTTCCTGAAAGATCCTCGAGTTTGCTTATTATCGGGGCAAACAGGTCTGAATCGTAATTGCTGTATTTCCCCTGCAGTACCGCGGCCACTCGCTCAAGCCCCATCCCCGTATCAATACTCGGTTTGGGGAGAAGAGTCAGGGCGCCATCCTCGGAACGATAAAACTGCATGAACACCAGGTTCCATAACTCTAGAAACCGGTCACAGTCACAGCCAAGCGCACAGTCACTCTTACCGCAACCAGCTTCCACTCCCTGGTCGATATGGATCTCGGAACAGGGACCACAAGGGCCGGTATCTCCCATAGCCCAGAAATTGTCCTTTTCTCCCATACGGACTATTCGCCCTTCGGGAAGATCCTCAATTTTCCGCCAGAGTTCGTAGGCTTCATCATCATCCTGAAAGATCGAAACCCACAATTTCGCAGGTGGCAGCCCAAGTTCTCTTGTCAGAAAATGCCATGCATAACGAATGGCATCTTCCTTGAAATAGTCACCGAAGGAAAAATTGCCGAGCATCTCGAAAAATGTGTGATGCCGTGCTGTATACCCAACGTTTTCGAGATCGTTGTGCTTCCCCCCCGCCCTGACACAGCGCTGACTGGTAACAGCCTTTGAATACGGCCGCTTGTCCTCGCCCATGAAAACCATTTTGAACTGGACCATGCCGGCATTGGTAAACAATAGCGTAGGGTCATCCTTGGGAACAAGCGGCGAACTCTCAACTGCAGTGTGCCCCTGTTCTTCAAAATATCTGAGGAACTTAGAACGAATATCTTTTCCTTTCATCTCTTGAGCCAACGTTGAAGATCAATAACTGCCAAAATTTTCCAATCCTGACGTGCATCGTATTCACGACATCCAGGGACACGCTACGCTTGATTTTTGATAATCAAGGGCAATACCTCTTTGAAAAGAGGAGTTCCAGCGCTTCCCAGCAACTCATAGATAATCATCTCAGCAGGGCCGATGACAGCTCCAAGGTCCCTGAGCCGCTGCAAACCCCAATGGTGGTTGTCTGCGTTGCGCGCTGATACGCCATCGACAACAATCCACGGAGTTTTCCCCATGGCCAGGATGCCAACCGCTGTCTGATAGACACAGATATGCGTATCCACCCCGCACAGCAGGATCGGTGTCACCGTTTCCGGCAGTCCTGCATAAAACGCCCGTGTCTCTTCATTTGCTATTGCCCCGAATTCCACCTTATCAGACCGCGGGATGTTGTCCATCATCGTTTCCAGTTCGGTGACGAAGGGCCCCAACCCTTTCTTGTATTGAGTATTTGCGACAACCGGCAGTTTGGCTATTCTTGCGAACTGCAGCATCAGCTTGATGGTCGCCACCACACGGTCTTTATCGTGGATCCGGGCCATCAGGCTTTCCTGCGGGTCAATCACATGCAGACAGCATTGGTCCGTTGTCAACAGCCTATGCTTCATCCCGTCCATCCTGCCCCTCCTCAATTCTTTTCGGTTCCTGTCAATAACAGTGGAACCAACCTGTGAATGGCCTGTCATTCACTGACCACCCCTATCAACCAGACT
>CAYYWK010000146.1:0-7040 GCA_964475345.1 uncultured Desulfobulbus sp. | reverse complement strand
TCACTGATAACGCCAGCACCAACAGTTCTGCCACCTTCGCGGATCGCAAATCGCAAGCCAGCATCCATCGCGATTGGGGTGATCAGTTCCGCCACAACGGAAATGTTGTCGCCTGGCATAACCATCTCTACTCCCTCAGGCAACGTCACTATACCGGTTACGTCGGTCGTCCGAAAATAGAATTGCGGCCTATATCCATTGAAGAACGGCGTATGCCGCCCCCCCTCATCCTTGCCCAATATGTAACACTCTGCCTTGAACTTTGTATGCGGAGTGATTGATTTCGGCGCTGCCAAAACCTGACCACGTTCAATCTCATCACGTTTGACGCCGCGCAGCAATGCACCAATATTGTCTCCGGCTTGACCCTCGTCCAGCAACTTGCGGAACATCTCAACTCCGGTAACCGTCGTCTTCACGGTCGGCTTGATGCCTACTATCTCGACTTCCTCGCCCACCTTGATTACACCACGCTCTATTCTACCAGTGGCTACCGTTCCGCGACCAGAAATCGAAAATACATCTTCTATCGGCATCAAAAATGGCTTCGCCACATCACGCTCAGGCTCAGGTATATATGTATCAATCGCGTCCATCAACTCCCAGATGCATTTCGCTGATTCCTCATCCTCAGGATTCTCCAAAGCCTTCAGCGCGGAACCCTTGACAAACGGTACATCATCACCAGGAAATTCATATTTGTCGAGAAGCTCCCGCAACTCCATCTCGACGAGCTCGATCAATTCCTCATCGTCAACCATGTCGCACTTGTTCAGAAAAACGACAATCGCAGGAACTCCTACCTGGCGCGCCAGAAGGATATGCTCGCGGGTCTGCGGCATAGCGCCGTCGGTCGCCGCAACCACCAGAATCGCTCCGTCCATCTGCGCTGCGCCAGTGATCAGGTTCTTGATATAGTCCGCATGACCAGGGCAATCCACATGGGCATAATGGCGCTTGGATGTCTCGTATTCCACATGCGCCGTCGCTATCGTTATACCGCGCTCCTTCTCTTCAGGAGCCTTGTCAATCTCACTGAAATCCGTGAATTTCGCCATTCCCTTGGTCGACAACACCCGGGTAATTGCTGCTGTCAGAGTGGTCTTGCCGTGATCAATATGACCTACAGTTCCAACATTGACATGCGGTTTTGTCCTGTTAAATTTTTCCTTCGACATGGTAACTCCTCGATTATAAAAAAATTATATTCCTCTGATTTTCTTAATTATTGCCTCAGCTTTTCCTTGGGGTACAATATCATATTCTAAAAACTGCATCGTAAAATTTGCTCTGCCCTGCGTAGCCGACCTGAGAGCGGTTGAGTACCCAAACATCTCTGCGAGTGGCACGTGAGCCTTTAACATTTGATAATTGTTCGACGTCCCAACTCCAATAATTTTTGCACGCTTGCTGTTTAAGTCTGAAATGACTTCCCCCAAGTGTTCTTCAGGTGTCATAACTTCCAGATCCATAACCGGCTCAAGAAGAACAGGCTGGGCAGTAAGTGTTGCCCTTCTCATGGCCATTGATGCGGAAACTCCAAAAGCCATGTCAGTCGAGTCATCCTCATGATACGAGCCATCGATAAGGCTAACCTTTACATCCGTTAGCGGGAACCCGAGCAGTGGTCCGGCATCTAACGAATCAACCACTCCTTTCTGTATAGCACCCAGAAAACTGCCGGGAATTTTATCTGGTGAAACCTTGCTCTCGAACTCAAATCCTCGACCTCTTGTAAGTGGCTCAACCTCAAGGATAACGTGTCCATATTGACCTTTTGAGCCGGTTTGCTGGTTGAAAATTCCCTCCGCGGTGCTGTGTACTGTCAAAGTTTCTTTATATGCTACCTGCGGCTTGCCAATATTAGCCGAGACTTTGAAATCATTGATAATTCGATCAACGATTATTTCCAGGTGCAACTCTCCCATGCCTGAAATGATTGTTTGACCTGTGTCGCTATTTTGGGAAATTGTGAATGATGGGTCTTCCAGCGCAATTTTTCGTAAAGTATCTTCGAGTTTCTTTTCTTCAGCCTTGCTTTTTGGTTCAATGGCGATGCCGATGACCGGATCTGGAAAATCCATGCTCTCCAGTACGATATGATCACCCTTCTCGCATAAAGTGTCGCCTGTCCTTGTAAATTTTAATCCAACAATAGCCCCGATATCACCTGCTTCAATACTGCCTACTTCTTCCCTTTTATTGGCATGCAGCTTCAGTATCTTGGAAATTTTTTCTTGCTTTTCCTTGCGGGAGTTAAATACTTTGTCTCCAACGGATATCTGGCCTGAATATAATCGAATGAAGGCGAGATTTTCCACAAATGAGTCGCTCATCAATTTAAAGACCAACCCGCAAAATTTCCCGGAAGAGTCAGTTTCTCTTGTGACAACTTTGCCATTCTCATCAACACCTTCGACTGCAGGCACATCAAACGGTGACGGTAGATATTCGACTATAGCATCAAGCAAAGGCTGAACACCTTTATTCTTGAATGCACTTCCGCATAAAACCGGCACGACCCGCAGAGCAAGCGTCGCTCTTCTTATGGCAGCATAGATATCTTCTTTTGATATCGCTGTATCTTCGATAAATTTTTCCATGACACCCTCATCGAAGTCGGCCAACTTCTCGATGAGTGCCATACGTGCGGCCGCGAAATCTGCTATGTATGGAGCAGGAATGTCTTTTTGAACTACATCCTGTCCGAGAGACTGCTCTGTAAATACCAGCAGTTTCTCTTCAATAAGATCTATAACACCCTCAAATTCAGCACCAATTCCAAATGGCAACTGCAGGGGAAGAGGACAAGCTCCGAGTCTGTCCTCTATCATAGATGCACAGCGATTGAAATCAGCTCCAACCCTGTCCATCTTATTGACAAAGGCTATGCGGGGTATTTTGTACTTATCCGCTTGCCTCCAAACTGTTTCTGATTGCGGTTCAACCCCTCCTACCGCACAGAAAACTGCTACCACTCCATCCAAAACTCTCAGGCATCGCTCAACCTCGATTGTGAAGTCAACATGACCTGGAGTATCGATTAAGTTAATCTTGTACTCTTTCCAGTAGCAAGTTGTCGCTGCCGCGGTAATTGTGATTCCCCGCTCCTGCTCCTGCTCCATCCAGTCCATGACCGCAGTACCTTCATGGACCTCACCAATTTTATACGACTTGCCAGTATAATAAAGAATTCGCTCTGTGGTGGTTGTTTTCCCTGCGTCAATATGGGCCATAATGCCGATATTGCGCATCCGAATATGCTCTTCTTTATGGGATGCCATCAACGTTCCTCTGAAAACAGGATTGGCCGCTGACGCGAACCCCCTACCAACCGATATGGTTCTTTACCATCTATAGTGAGCGAATGCCTTGTTCGCCTCAGCCATACGATGAGTATCATCCCGCTTTTTGACAGAAGCACCCCGATTGTTGTAGGCATCAATGATCTCGGCTGCCAGTTTTTCGGACATTGACTTCCCAGAGCGTGATTTCGCGTAGTTTATAATCCAACGGATTGCCAATGCATTACGTCTAGTCTGGCGCACTTCCATCGGAACTTGATAGGTAGCTCCTCCTACACGGCGCGATTTCACCTCAACCTTGGGACGAACCTTTTCCATCGCTTCTTCAAAAACAGTAAGCGCATCAGCCTCCTGAATCTTTGAAGTCACTATATCCATGGCATCATAAAAGATTCGCTGGGCAACACTTTTTTTCCCACGTTCCATCAAGCCATTCGTAAACTTACTCACAAGCATACTGCCAAATCGCTCGTCGGCATCAATCGGCCGCCTTTCGGCTGTCTTTCTTCTTGACATTCTATCCTCTCAATTTTCAGCAATCAGCCATCAAGATGGCTTTTTCGCTCCATATTTCGAACGCCCTTGCCGTCTTGCGCTTACACCAAGTGTATCCAAGGTTCCACGAATAATGTGATAACGCACACCTGGTAAATCTTTAACCCTGCCCCCTCGAATCAACACAACCGAGTGTTCCTGAAGGTTGTGACCGATACCAGGAATATAAGAAGTTACTTCAATACCATTGGTGAGCCTGACTCGCGCGACTTTTCGAAGCGCAGAGTTAGGTTTTTTGGGAGTCGTTGTATACACACGAACACACACACCTCGTTTTTGAGGCGACCCTTTCAAAGCAGGGGTGTTGGTCTTCTTGACGATCTTTTCTCTTCCCAGCCTTACAAGTTGGTTAATTGTCGGCATTGCGGTTACAGCTCCTGTTATACTGACTTTTTATTCTATTTCTGCTGTCGGTTTGCGTTTTCTTTGTATAAATCGCAGCACGAAAGGAAAATTTATTACTCCACTGCCAATGAACTGTCAAGATGAAAAACACAGCTTATCCATTTACTGTTCAATGGCGTTGCCTCTCAGACCTGTTCCAGCAGATATCAAGCGCCCCATGATGACGTTCTCTTTCAAACCCGCCAATTCGTCTATTCGCCCAGCCATGGCCGCATTTGTCAGAACTTTTGTGGTCTCCTGAAACGAGGCAGCAGAAATGAAGCTTTCAGTTGACAAAGATGCTTTCGTGACACCAAGAAGCATAGGTTCAGCGACCGGTGGCATTTTGCCATCGCTAATCAGTCGATCACGCTCGTCCTCAAATTTCCACCACTCAACTTGTTCTCCAATCATGAATCTTGAGTCGCCAGCAGCGGTAATTTGAACCCTCCTCAACATTTGCCGTACAATTACTTCAATATGTTTGTCATTAATTTTGACACCTTGCAGGCGATACACTTCCTGAATTTCGTTCACCAGGAATTTAGCCAACTCCTTCACCCCAAGGACACGTAAAATATCATTCGGGACAACGGTCCCTTCCATCAGTGGCTCACCGGCCTGGACATAATCACCTTCATGAACAATGATATGTTTTGCCTTGGGTACCAAGTACTCCTGCGGTTCACCATACTCTGGGGTTATCAGAATTCTCCGCTTCCCTTTCAACTCCTTGCCGAAACTGACCCTGCCGTCAATTTCAGAAATAATGGCGGGTTCCTTGGGCTTGCGGACCTCGAACAATTCTGCGACACGAGGCAGACCACCGGTGATATCCTTGGTCTTGGAGGTTTCACGAGGAATCTTTCCGACGACAGTTCCCGGCTTGATAACATCACCCTCGCTGACTGAAATGATCGAACCCACGGGGAGACTGTACCGGGCATACGCCTCGGAATCGGGAAGTTTCAGGGTCTTGCCTTTGTCACCCTTCACCGATATGCGGGGATTCAATTGCGCACTGCCAGCGGAGTGGATGATGACCATCGAAGACTTGCCAGTTACTGAATCCACCTTTTCCTGCATGGTAATACCTTCGAAGATATCCCCATATTTTATGGTGCCACCAACCTCTGCAACAATTGGAATCGTATAAGCATCCCAGTCGGCGAGTATCGCTCCCGCCTCCACTTCTCTCCCTTCTTCAACGGCGATCTGAGCACCGTAGTTGACCTTGAAACGCTCGCGTTCACGTCCGAGTTCGTCCATAATGGAAATTTCGGCATTTCGATTCATTACAATCTTTATGCCATCGGCGTTTTCAACGTAATGCAGATTCTTGAATCCGACCTTTCCACCTCTCTGGGTCTTGAGTTCTGCCTGTTCCACAGATCTACGGGCGGTACCACCGATGTGGAACGTCCGCATCGTCAACTGCGTGCCTGGCTCACCAATAGATTGAGCCGCAATGACACCGATTGCTTCTCCAATATTGACCATGTGTCCGCGCCCCAGGTCACGGCCATAGCAAGCTGCACAGACACCACGACGGGACCGACAGGAAAGCACCGACCTGATCATCACCCGGTCAATGCCGGCCTCCTCTATATTTTTAACTTTCTCTTCAGTGATTTCCTTGCCGGCTTCAACCAGGACCTCATCTGAATACGGGTCGCAGACGTCCTCCAAGGCAACCCGCCCGAGGATACGATCACCAAGAGGCACAATAATCTCTCCTCCGTCAAGGAGTGGTTCGGCAACGATACCATCCAATGTCTGGCAATCTCTTTCGACGATTGTCGACTCCTGGGCGACATCAACCAGACGACGAGTCAGATACCCTGAGTTAGCAGTCTTGAGAGCCGTATCGGCAAGTCCCTTGCGTGCTCCATGAGTGGAGATGAAATATTCGAGAACGCCAAGACCTTCCCGGAAATTGGCTTTAATCGGAGTTTCGATAATCGCCCCCGATGGTTTTGCCATCAGGCCTCGCATTCCAGCCAGCTGACGGATCTGATCGCGAGAACCACGTGCTCCTGAATCAGCCATAATAAAGATTGAGTTGAAACTTGGCGATTCAACGAGGTTGTTTTCTTTGTCACGAAAGTAATCTACCTTGATCTCATTCATCATCTCATTGGCGACATCCTCAGTGACCTTCGACCAAATATCCACAACCTTGTTATACTTTTCACCGGAAGTTATCAGTCCGTCTGTGTACTGCTGCTCGACATCCAGCACATCTTTTTCAGCTTTTTCGATGAAATCTTCTTTGCTCAATGGGATCTTCATATCATTGATACAAATTGAAATCCCTGCCTTGGTCGCGTATTCGTACCCTATGTCCTTGAGACGGTCGGCGACAATCACCGTATCTTTGGTGCCCGCGTTGCGATAAGTGTAATCGATAAGTTGAGCCAAGGCTTTCTTGCTGAGAACCCGGTTAACCTCCTTGAAAGGCACACTGGGAGGAAGAACCTGCCCGAGAATGATTCTTCCCATTGTCGTGTCAACTAAAACACCATCCATCCGAACCCTTATCTTGGCCTGGAGATGAACTTCGTTATAGTCGTACGCAATCATAGCCTCAGCTGGGCTGGAAAAAATCTTTCCTTCTCCGGCAACATTAATTCGTTCTCGAGTCATGTAGTACAATCCGAGAACAATATCCTGCGATGGAATGATGACAGGCTCACCATTAGCTGGAGATAGAATATTGTTAGTGGACATCATCAAGACCCTGGCTTCAACCTGAGCCTCTACAGACAGCGGCACATGTACTGCCATCTGATCACC
>CAYYWK010000145.1:0-7049 GCA_964475345.1 uncultured Desulfobulbus sp. | reverse complement strand
GGCAGATGTCATGGAAAAGGCCCAGGCCGATTTCATCGCCAGCAGGTCGAAGGACATGGCCCGCACCAAGGCGGAGGCCATTCTCGACCAGGTGAAGAAAGGGAAAACCCTTGAGCAGGCAATCGAGGGCACTCCTTATACGATTGCAGCATCCGGAGATCTCGGCCGCAACGCGCCCCCGACGGCCTCTTTATTTCCGGCAAGCCTGCTGGAGCAGGCCATCAGGCTCTCAAAATCAGCCCCCTTGCCGGAGGAAGTCGGTGAGGATGATTCCGCATTTTACGTGTTTGTCTTTGATCAGCGGAAGTTCCCAGCCGAGAAAGCCGACGATGCGACTGTGCAGCAATACCGCACGGCACTGATCCAGTATTCCCAGCAGCAACTGCTGACGGCGTGGGTTCGCAATCTCGAGTCCCGGGCCAAGATCACCAGACATAAAAGCCTGTAGTACGATCAGCGGCGACTGCCCTTGTCACCAGGCCAGGAACTGTTGCATCCGTAACAGTTCCTGACATCCCTTGCGAATCTGACATGGTATCGGCATGCCGGTCCGCTTCCGGCAGAAGCCCCCAGGCCTCCCTTCAACCGCGTGAATATGTCTCCAGAATCCTGCGCACTCCCTCGTGTGACAGGCGCACGCCGTGCTTCTCCAGCAGCAGGGCTGCGATATTTCTGTACGACCAGCGATCTTTCCGCATCTGCCGCATCTCCTGAATTATCCGCTGCTGACCGCCATCCTGGATGAGACGCCCTTCTGCTCCTACCCGCCAGCCAAATGGCACCGGGCCACCAAGATATTTCCCCGCTTTCCTGCCGTCCCGTTTTGCGGCCCGTATGCCTTCACCGTGCCTGCTGCTGTCGCACGCAGCCAACGCAGCCATGAGCTTCTGCGTCAACACAGCACCCCCAGCGGAAACAACCAGGCGCCGCTCACGATCACAGGAGATATCCTCATCCAGATCGAGGCAGATCAGGGAGATACCCCGCTGCCTGAGATCAGCCAGCAGCCTGCAGGCCTCCCTGCTTGAACCGAGGACAAACGCGGCCCGGGCGACAACCAGCGTGTCCCCCTTCTGTGCAGACTCAACCATCCTGCGGCCTTCAGGACGGGAGTCGAGCGGCTGTCGCAGCGGAACCCCCTGTTCCGTAAAGAGAGCCGCAGGATGCAGCCCCTGCTCCCGGCAGTACTCCAGAATCGAGGCCTCCTGTCCCGCCAGCGGCATCTGCTCCACAGTCTCTTCAGATAGAAAAACGTAGCCCAGGGCAGCCATATCCCTCCTTTCCGGCATGTGATTTTTTGTGCGCTTCCAGTGTCGACGATTTCCGGGCAAGTGTCAAGTCTGACAAGATCAGTTGACAATCAGTCATATTCCCTTCCAGTTATTGACAACGACGATGATCGGTGTCCCCTGATTTTCCGCTCTCTGCGGTTTTCCCGTGACACCCAGTGCGCTCTGGCAACCCGGCCTTCATTTCATCCCGACAGTGGTCCGGAACCTTTCCAGAGCCTGTCATCTTGTGGAATTTCTTTTTCTTGCCGGTGCTCAAGTGATATAGTACGTTGTTGTCCTTCGCGCCCGCCATGGCAGAGGGAAAACTCCTTCGCCGGGTTACCGGCATTGACGTCATCAGAGAATCAGCGCAATCATGCCGAACGAGAACGAACTCCTCGAACATTTCAACCGCCTGTCCCACTTCGAGCAGTCCCTTCTTTTTCTCCTGTCAATCATCTACGAACCAGCCCATACCACCCTTCTCATCAATAGCCTGCGTCGGCTTGACCTCAACAATCCCAGGGGAAACCGGCCCACCGCCGTCAATCTCAACCATTACCTCACCAAGCTGGAACAGCTTGGTTTCATCACGGCTGACCGCAGGGTTGTCCCCCATCTGGTGGAAAGCATCACGCGAAGAAGCATCAGCGAAGGCGTTTTTTCCATATATGCAGCTATCATCCGCGAAGAAGCCCCGGCGTCCTATTACTATGGTAAATGGTCGACCAGATGCTGGCGATCGATGCGGGAATTGCGGATAGGTATCTATTCGCAGGATTTCGACCTGATTGAAGAGGCCGCCTCCTTTATCTCCAGTCAATGTCGCGACCTCGTCTGTTCAGTTCCTCCCCTTGTTCAGGTCTCCACCGAACCTTTCGATCCCGAATGGTTCGGCGGGCTCCCCCTTTCCTTCCGATTTTACCTGCTCAGTGCAATCATCCGTCATGCCCAGGCTTCACTGACGGCTTTTCCTGAAATACATGCCTTCCTCGAAGCGGAACAGCAATCTCCTGTACTCAGTGCCGACGAGCAACTGCCTTTCAAACGCCTGCTGTTTGACCAGTATCTGCTCCAGGGGAACCTTGACCGCTGCGAGACGATTCTCCGCAGCAGCGAAGATTCCTTCAGAGGGACGGGAGCCTGGGGAACACTCTTTTTCCTCAGGGGCAGGTTCGCAGATTCCCTGGAACGTTACGCACAGGATCTACGCTTCCTGCAAGAACTGCAGCACGATGAACGGGTGGCATTTTTCGGGGTTTCTGGGCTCTTCTTCATCCTGGCAAGACTCTGCCCCTCTGCAGCGACGGATTACCACGCCATAGCCGACCAGATAGCCACCACCCTGACACTTTTCCACTCCACCCCGGAAAACGACGCCTACACCTGCCTGTCGACCCTGGTCCATTCGCGGATCGATCCCGGCAGTCAGACGGAAATCAGTCTCCCCGAGAATGGGGGCGCCCACAGCCTTACCGTGGCCTTCGCCGCCCTCTGCCAGTACTGGCTCACCAGTACCATCCAGCCGGCAGTCGAAACTGAAATCCATCACTGTTACGCCAGAGCGAAAACCAGCGGCTACAGCTTGCTTGAGGCCATCTACGGAGAAATATTAGATAAAATCCACCATGGGCCGGAGCTCTTGACAGCGGCTACGGAGGAGTTCCGCGCCCGGACCGGCATCACCAGGATCCTGCCGCTTTTCGAACCGGAAGAACCATGGAAACGTGCCCTCCAGGCGCTGATCAGCATCACCTCGCACGAAGAGGATTCAGTCGCCCGCGAAAAGACCCGGCTGGTCTGGATGATCAATGTGGACGATGGACGTGTCTCAATCAACCCAAGAGAGCAGAAACTGAGCCTGCCCGGAGGATGGGGAAAAGGGCGGCCCATCTCCCTGGCCAGGCTCTACCAGTCGAGGCTTACCTACCTGACCCCGAAGGACCGCAGGGTCTGCGCCGCAATCAGGCGCATCCACAATGCGCAGACGAACAGTGTCAGCTACGTCTTCGACATGGAGAAAGCAGTTCCCGCGCTGATTGGCCATCCGCAGCTGTATCTCGCCAAATCACCGTCAACACCGTTGGAATTTGTTGCCGGCGAGCCCGAGATGCTGATCGAGGAAAAGGGCCAGAACCTGCTGATCCGCTTTGCACAGCCGATCAGCGCAGAAAACTACTTTGTCCACAAGGAAACCCCGAGCCGGTTTAAGGTCATCAGCATCAGTGACAAGCATCGTGAGATTTTCCGTCAGATAGGCCAGGAAGGTCTCCTCGTGCCGGTTTCCGCCAGCGAACATGTCATCAAGCTCATCGGCAACAGCTCCTCCTTCATGACCGTGCACTCGGCAATCGCCGGCGACCAGGCTGCCGACACCGAAAGTGATATCGAGTTCATCGAGGCCGATTCGACCATTTACATGCATCTTCTACCATACGGCAGCGGCTTTCGGCTCGAGATGTTCGTCAAACCCCTTCCCGGCGGGATGCACTATCTGAAGCCTGGCCAGGGTGTGGAAAATATCATGACCGAAGTCCGTGGCCGCAGGATGCAGACCAGGAGGAATCTGGCCCTGGAAGAGGAAAAGGCGCGGGATGTCGAGGAACTTTGCCCCATCCTCGATCTCGCCATCGACATGGAGCGTGAAGCGGACAGGGAGTGGCATCTCCAGGATCCCGAGGACTGCCTGCAGGCCCTGCTCGAACTCCAGGCAATCCGGGACAGGGTGGTGATCGAATGGCCCGAAGGAGAAAAACTGTCCATTGTCAGCCAGGCATCTTTTGAAAACCTCAACCTCAAGGTCCGCACCAATCGCCAGAACTGGCTGGCGATCGACGGAAGCCTGCGGCTCGACCAGGATCATGTCATCCGCCTCAAAGACCTGCTGGCTACTATCAGGTCATCCCCCGGCCGTTTCGTTGAGATCGGTTCCGGCCAATTCGTGGCGCTGGCCCAGGAATTCCGGAAGCGTCTCGAGGATCTCCACATCTACTCGAACGGCTTCGAAAACGAGGAACTGCTGCTGCATCCGCTTGCCGCCCTGCCCCTTGAAGACCTGATCAAACAGACCGCCTCCACCGTTGACGCCGGCTGGAAACGTCTCCTGAAAAAAATCCGCGACAGTGGCGACTTTCAACCGGAACTGCCCTCGACCCTGCAGGCCGAATTGCGCGATTACCAGAAGGAGGGCTTCCACTGGCTGGCCCGCCTTGCCCAGTGGGGCGTCGGGGGCTGCCTTGCCGACGACATGGGTCTCGGCAAGACCCTGCAATCACTAGCCATCATTCTCCGTTTCGCCGCCTATGGGCCTTCGCTGGTGGTAGCTCCGACTTCGGTCTCGACCAACTGGCAGTCAGAGGTCACCCGCTTCACCCCGACACTGCGGGTCAGGACTCTGAACAGCAAGGACCGGATGCTCCTCATCAACGAACTCGGCCCTTTCGACCTGGTCATTACCACCTACACCATGCTGCAGCAGGAGATGGATCTGCTGGCGACGGTATCCTGGCAGGCGGTCATTCTCGATGAGGCCCAGGCGATTAAGAACGCCGCCACCAAACGTTCGAAAGCAGCGATGGCACTCAAGGCTGAATTCAAACTGATCACCACCGGTACCCCGATCGAAAACCATCTGGGTGAGTTGTGGAATCTCTTCAACTTCATCAACCCTGGTTTTCTCGGCTCAGTAAACAGTTTCAACGAACGCTTCGCTATCCCCATCGAACGCTACCAGGACCGGGAAGCCCGCCTGAAACTGAAGAAGCTTATCCGGCCGTTCATTCTGCGCCGGATCAAGTCGGAAGTCCTCGACGAACTCCCCTCGCGCACGGAAATCACCCTCGAGGTGGAAATGAGTGACTATGAAACGCATTTCTACGAAGCACTGCGCCAGAACGCCCTGGAAATCCTCGACAACAACAAGGACAAGAAAAAGAGGCATCTGCAGATCCTGACCGAGATCATGAAACTGCGACAGGCATGCTGCAGCCCGCGGCTGCTGGACCCGCACTGCCGGGTCATCAGCTCGAAGCTGAAGGTTTTCTCGGAGATAATCGAGGAATTGATCGAAAGCCGCCACAAGGTGCTGGTGTTCAGCCAGTTTATCGGCCATCTGCAGATTATCAGGGAACATCTCGATCGGGAAAAGATCTCCTACCAGTACCTTGACGGCAGCACCGGCTCCCGGCAGAGGCAGGAACGGGTCGAGGCCTTTCAGGCCGGCCAGGGAGACCTCTTCCTGATAAGCCTTAAAGCCGGCGGCCTCGGACTCAACCTGACTGCCGCCGATTATGTGATCCATATGGATCCGTGGTGGAATCCCGCCATCGAGGACCAGGCATCCGACCGTGCCCACCGCATCGGCCAGACACGACCGGTCACCATTTACCGCCTGGTCTGCAAGAATTCCATCGAAGAAAAGATTGTGCACCTGCATCAGGAGAAACGGGATTTGGCCGGCAGCCTGCTACAGGGAAGCGACCTCAGCGCCAAGATGAGTTCCGACGAACTGCTCGACCTGATCCGGCTGAATTGAGCCGGCTGCCTCGCCCAGGACTGCCCCCCTGCTGTTTTCACGGCCTGTCTGTCAGGGACGGCAGGATCAGACTGAAAAATTCCGTTTCGCCCTTCTCAAAGCGCCAGCCGAGGTGGACGCCACAGCCGCTGCAACTGGCCGGTCGCCAAGCATACCCGGCAAACCAGGTAAAGTGCAGGCTGGATTCAGCGCTTACCAGGCAACCCGGGGCCTGGCTGAAACAGCCGACCTCGAAGACACGGCCGGCCGGATTGAAAAACGTGTGGGTGTGCGAACCATTGACGGCAATCCGCTGGTCCTCGCCGGTAATCCGTAAACCGCAGGCGCGGCAGTACAGGCCCGTGGGTTCACGGTCCTCCCCTGTATCGGCGGCAGCAGTTCCGTTCTTGACGCCTTGAAAAGGGTTTTCCTGCAGGAGCAGGAACCGGAGCTCATTCTCACGCAGCGCCAAGCCTGTTGGCATCACCTGATCAGACACCGCCATGACCTCCCTGAAGAGACTACCGGGAAGGATTTTTCGGTGACTTTCCGGCGAAATAGTGCAGGATCGCTTCAATCAACGCCGGTATGGTGAATTCCTCCGGCTGGACATCAACCTTCAGCCCGTTGTCGGTGACGGTCTTGGCCGTTATCGGGCCGATGGCGGCAATCTTCACCCCCTGCAACAGTCGCTCCAGGTCCTGCTGGTCCACCGCATCGACCATCGTCAGGAAATTTTTGACGGTCGACGAGCTCGTGAAGGTCACCATGTGGACATTGCCGTTCTCGAGTTCCGCCCGCAGCGCGTCTTTGCGTCCCTGCGGCGGCACGTTTTTGTAGACCGGGGCGATGGTCACCTGGGCGCCGGCACCGCGGAGCGTCTCCGGCAGGATTTCCCGGCTGTGCTCAGCTCGTGGGATGAGGATGTTCCGCCCTTCGACCCCCTGATCAAGCAAGCTCTCCGCCAGCCCCTCACCGGTGAAGGTGGCGGGGATGAGTTCGGCCCTGACCCCGTACTTCAACAGCAACTCCGCCGTACTCCTGCCAACCGCGGCTATTCCCGGTCCCTTGAGGTTCCGGGCATCCATCCCCCGTTCGTACAACCGGCGGAAAAAGTAGTCCACCCCGTTGAGCGAGGTGAAAACGATCCAGTGGTATTCGTTGAGCCGGTCGAGTTCGCTGTCGAGGACCTCGTACGAATCGACGGGCTGAATATGTATCGTCGAATACTCGAGGCAATTCGCCCCCGCCTCTTCGAGACCGGC
>CAYYWK010000144.1:0-7050 GCA_964475345.1 uncultured Desulfobulbus sp. | reverse complement strand
AATGACCAACCACTGGATCGATCTGAAAAACGCCGACGTCATCCTGGCGATGGGCGGCAATCCGGCATCCAACCATCCGATTTCCATGAAGTGGATCATGCGGGCCAGGGCAAAAGGGGCCAAGCTGATCTGCGTCGACCCGCGTTTTTCGCAGACCGCTGCGAAGGCCGATCTTTATGCCCCTCTCCGCTCTGGAACGGACATCCCTTTCCTGGGCGGCATGATCAACTATATCCTGGCGAATAACCTGTATTTCCGGGACTACGTCGTCAACTACACCAACGCCTCGTTCCTCGTCAACCCGGAATACAACGGACCGGCGGACCTCGACGGTCTGTTTTCGGGATACAACGAGAAGACGCGCAAATACGACAAGGCCACCTGGACATTCCAGATGGACGAGAATGGCATCCCGCTGAAGGATCCGAGCCTGGAAGACCCGAACTGCGTGTTGCAGCTGCTGAAGAAGCAATACGCCCGCTATACGCCCGAAAAGGTGGTGTCCATAACCGGCACCCCGATGGACAGGCTGATGGAGGTGTACAAGCTGTACAGCTCCACCGGCAAGCCCGACCGGGTCGGCACCAGCATGTATGCGATGGGCTGGACCCAGCATACCATCGGCACCCAGAATATCCGGGCGATGAGCATCATCCAGCTGCTGCTCGGCAATATGGGAATGCCCGGCGGCGGCGTCAACGCCCTGCGCGGTGAGTCAAACGTCCAGGGCTCCACCGATTACGGTCTGCTCTTCCACATCCTGCCTGGTTACAACCCTACGCCGGTTGCCGCCTGGCCCGATCTCGCCACCTATATCGAGAAGAACACCCCGGTCACCAAAGAGCCGAAGAGCGTCAACTGGTGGGCCAACCGCGGCAAGTACATCACCAGTTACCTCAAGGCCATCTACGGCGATGCGGCTACCAAGGACAACGATTTCGGTTATTCCTGGATGCCCAAGATCGATGTCGGCCAGAATGCCTCCTGGCTGATGATCTTCGACAAGATGCTGAAGGGCGAATTCGACGGTTTCTTCGCCTGGGGCCAGAATCCGGCCTGTTCCGGCGCCAACGGCAACAAGACCCGTCAGGCGATGACCAAGCTGAAATGGCTGGTCAACGTCAACCTCTTCGATAACGAGACCGCCTCCTTCTGGCACGGTCCCGGCATGAATCCGGCCGATATCCAGACCGAGGTATTCATGCTGCCCTGCTGTTCGTCGATGGAGAAGGAAGGCAGCATCTCCAACTCCGGCCGCTGGGCCCAGTGGCGCTACAAGGCCATCGAGCCGATCGGCCAGTCCTGGCCGGATGCCGAGATCATCAACGAACTCCAGTTCAAGGTCAGGGAGCTCTATATCAAGGAAGGCGGCGCCTATCCCGACCCGATCGTCAACCTCAGCTGGAATTACGGCGAAAAGGATGCAAACGGCAAGGTCAAGCATCTCGACACCCACCTGATCGCCAAGGAGATCAATGGCTACTTCCTCGAAGATGTCTACGACACCAAGGTTGAGCCGCCGAAACTGATCGGCAAGAAGGGCGACCTGGTCACCAGCTTCCCCTCGCTGCAGGCGGACGGCAGCACCTCCAGCGGATGTTGGATATACTGTAACTCCTATATCCTGAAAGACGGCAAGGAAGTCAATATGATGGCCCGAAGGGGCAAGGAAGATCCGACCGGACTCGGTCTCTATTCAAACTGGACCTGGTGCTGGCCGGTCAACCGTCGGATCATTTACAACCGTGCTTCGGTTGACCACAATGGCGTACCCTGGGATCCGAAACGAGCCGTACTGAAGTGGGATGCCGAAAAGTTGAACGCCTTGACGAAAAAGCCTGGGACATGGGTGGGGGATGTGCCGGATGGTCCGGCTCCGCCGATGGCTACCGAGGCCGGAAAATTGCCCTTCATCATGAAACCGGACGGCATCGCCTCGATCTTCGGGCCGGGCATGGTCGAGGGACCGTTCCCCGAGCATTACGAAGCACTGGAATGCCCCCTTGAGAAGAACTCGCTGTCGAGCCAGCGGATCAACCCGACCATCAAGATCTTCGGTGACAAGATGGACGCCTTCGCCTCCTGCGACCTGCGCTTCCCGTTTGTCGGGACGACCTACAGGGTGTCGGAGCACTGGCAGACCGGACTGATGACCCGCAACTGTTCCTGGCTGCTGGAGCTGCAGCCGCAGAATTTCGTCGAGATGAGCCAGGAGCTGGCCAAGGAACTGTCAATCAATAATGGCGAGACGGTGGTCGTCTCTTCCGCCCGGGGCGAGGTCAAGGCGGTGGCGATGGTCTCCGAGCGCTTCAAGCCCTTCAAGGTTGAGAACTCGACGGTCCATCAGGTCGGCCTGCCATGGCACTTCGGCTGGCGCTTCCCGGAGGACGGCAGCGGCCATGACAATGTCAATCTGCTGACGCCCAACGTCGGTGATGCCAATACAATGATACCCGAATCGAAGGCCTTCATGGTCAACATTCGCAAGGCAGCCTAGGGGGTGAACCATGGCTAACGACACTACGACAAACCGCAAATCGATCCTGGTTACACCGGAACTCTGCATCGGCTGCCGGGCCTGCCAGGTGGCCTGCAAGTCCTGGAACCAGCTGCCGGCAATCACGACCAAGAACACCGGTACCTACCAGAACCCGCCGGATCTGGCGGCCACCGCCTTCAACATCATCCGCTTCAGCGAGGTCCCCTCGCAGGTGAACCCCGTGCGCTGGCTCTTTGTCAGTCAGCGCTGCATGCACTGCGACGATGCGGGCTGCATGAACATCTGTCCCACCCCCGGTGCGATCTACCGGACCGCGGAAGGGGCGGTGGCCACCGACAGCAGCAAGTGCATCGGCTGCAAGCTCTGTGTCCAGGCCTGTCCGTTCGATGTGCCGCGTTATGGCGAGGACGGCAAGATGGCGAAATGCCATCTCTGCTTCGACCGGATCGGCAACGGCATGTCTCCGGCCTGCGTCAAGACCTGCCCGACCGGGGCGCTGCAGTTCGGCGACCGGGCGGAACTGATAGCCGCAGCCAGAAACGACGGTTTTGGGATCATCTATGGCGAGAACGATCTGGGCGGTCTGGGGGCGGTGTATGCCTTTAAGGATGAGCCGAAGCTGTTCGGGATGAAGGAGAATCCGCAGATCCCGGCCAGCGTGGTCTTCTGGCATACTTACCTGAAACCGCTGTCGGCAATCGGCCTGGGCGGCGTGGTGGCCGCTGCGGCAATCCATTATCTGGCCATAGGCCCCCACAAGGATGACAAGGAGGTGTGAAATGGCTGAGATGATCAGAAAATCGTCCATGGGTGAAGTCGTCAACCACTGGATTCTGGCCGGCAGCTGCATGCTGCTGATGCTCTCCGGTTTTGCCTTCCTGTTCCACCTGGAACCGGTCGGCTCGCTGTTCGGCGGTTTCGATTCGATGAAGAATGTCCACAACTGGCTGGGCGTGGTGTTCTGCGTCTCGCTGCTGATATCGATGATCCACTACCTCAAGGACGCCTTCGAGTACGACGCCGATGACGTCCAGTGGTTCAAGGTGGCTGGCGGGTACCTTTCCCACAAGGTCAAGGTGCCGCCGATGGGCAAATACAACCCGGGCCAGAAGCTGTACTACCTGGCCATCGTCGGCGCCGGCATCGCCATCGCCCTCTCGGGTTTCGGGATCTGGCTGATGAAGGACAACGCGACGGTGATGCTGCTTTCGCATCTTGTCCATAACATCGCCTTCCTGATCTTCGTGCTGGCCGTGCCGGTCCATATCTATCTGGGGACCCTGGCCAATCCGGGGACCTTCCAGATCATGGTCAGCGGCATGATGCCCCTCGACGACGCCAGGAAAAAGCATCCGAAATGGATAAAGGCCATCGGCAGGATGTAGGTCTGTTGCTTTAGCATTGTATGATCGGCAGGAAAGGGGATACATTCACTGTATCCCCTTTTTTCATCTCCAGAGAACACACGAGGCCCATGATGACGAGACTCCTGATCTGTATCGTTTTCCTGTTGTTTTCCGGAATGGCCCTCGCCGAGCCGAAGCGGGTCGATGTCCCGGTCGGCGATTCCCCCGCGCTCGGGCCCGCCGACGCGCCGGTGACCATTGTCGAATTCATCGACTTCCAGTGACCCCACTGCGTGGCGGCCGGTCCGGTCGTCAGGCAGCTGCTCGAGGAATATCCCGGCAAGATCCGTCTGGTCGTCAAGAACTACCCCTACAAGTACCGTGATTTCGCACGGATGGCTGCGGAAGCGACGCTTGCTGCGGCAGAGCAGGGCAAGTACTGGGAGATGCACGATATCCTGCTGGCCCGTTCGCCGGAACTGGACCGGGACAACCTGATCGCCTACGCCAAAGAACTGGGGCTCGATGTCAAGGCCTTCACGGCGGCACTCGACAGCGGCAAACATACAGCCAGGATCGATGCCGACATCAAGCTCGCCGAATCGATGGACCTCTACAATACCCCGACCTTTTATATCAACGGCCGGCAGGTTATCGGCGAGCGGCCCTTCGCATTCTTCAAGAAGATCATCGATGAGGAACTGGCTGGGGCCGGAGGTTGAAGCGCATGAGAAGTCTCGTCTGCATCATCCTGATTCTCTTTGTCCTGCCGGTCACCACCCTGGCCGGGCGGCTTGAACCGGTGGCGGATATCCCGGTGCCGGCCGACAACCCCCAGACCCCGGCCAAGATCGAGCTCGGCAGGAAACTGTTTTTCGATCGGAGACTGTCCGGGGACGGCACCACCAACTGCGGCACCTGCCACGATCCGCAGCAGGGGCTTGGGGACGGGCTGGAAATATCCCTCAACTACCCCACCACCCGCAACTGGCGGAATTCGCCGACCCTGATCGGGGTCGCCTTCCAGGAGCGGCTGTTCCACGACGGCCGCGCGGCAAGTCTCGAGGAGCAGGCGCTGTTCCCGATGATGTCGGCCTTCGAGATGAACCAGAACCTTGATTACCTTGAAGAGGAGATCCGCGCTGTACCCGAATATGTCGCCGAATTCACTTCAGTCTTCGGCGATCCCGACATCACCAGGGAGCGGATTGCGATGGCCATCGCCGCCTTCGAACGCACCCTCGTTTCCCGTGACGCACCTCTGGACAGGTTCCTGCAAGGTGACCGGCAGGCGTTTTCAGACGACGCGCATCGGGGTTACGAGATTTTCACCGGCAAGGGCCGCTGTACGACATGCCATCATGGCCCGAACCTCGCAGACAACCGTTTCCATGCCCTGCAGGTCAAGGAAAATCCCGAACACACGAAAGATCCGAGGATCGCCGCCACCCGTAGATTCGTCGCCAAGGTCAGCGGTTTCGCGGACTACCGGACCCTGGATGAAGATCCCGGCCGCTACCTGGTCACCAAGAATGAAAAAGACTGGAAGGCCTTCAGGACACCGACCCTCAGGGAAGTGGCCGCAACAGCGCCCTATATGCATAACGGCGTGTATGCCACCCTCGAGGAGGTCATCGACTTTTTCGACAGGGGCGGCGGGGAGGGCAACGGCGTCCTGAAACCCCTCGGGCTGACGACCGATGAAAAGAGACAGCTCCGCGTCTTCCTCGAGGAAGGCCTGGCGGGTGCGATGACGGAAGTGAAATATCCTAAAATTCCATAAGGAGCAGCATGAGTACCGATATTCAGGCGCTGATCGACAAACGGCCGCATCTCAGGGAACCCCTGGAGTTCTACGCCAGGTGGCAGCGGTTCAGCCGTGAGGCGACCGATCTTCTGCCAAAAGAGCGGGCCGGAATGTCGCCGGAAGACTCGCAGGCATATCCGCGCGACTGTGCAGGTCCCGTGTGTGAGCTCTTCGCGTCGATCTTCGATCTGCCCGCGGAGGAACTCGAGCCTCTCTGCCAGGCGATGGCGGAGGGCGCCGTCGATTTCATGCAGCTGCCGCTGAACGGGGGACAGGACCTGCCCCGGGAGACGCCCGATGCGGAACTGACGCCGGCCCTGTTTTTGCTGAGCCGACCGTATTTCCAGCAGCTGCGGGCGGGTTTTCCGCTTGACGGCAGCCAGTGGGAGGAGGGGCGCTGCCCGCTGTGTTCGGCACGGCCGGCGCTGGCCTCCATTGTCGAGGGACCGCAGCGGCTTCTCCACTGCTCGTTCTGCGGGACGGTCGGCAAGTACCGGTTCATCGGCTGTCCGGGTTGCGGCGAGACAGATCCTGCGCATCTCGGCACCATCCTCTCCGATGACGAACCCGGTTTCCGGGTGGCAACCTGCGACACCTGCAAGACCTATCTGAAGGTCGTGGAAGGCTCTGTTCTCAAGCAGATGACCATGGATCAGGCAGACATGGTCAGCCTGCCCCTGGACATGGTTGTCCAGATGAAGGGCTTTGCCCGCATGGCGCCGAACCCGATCGGTTTGAAGAACATGGAATAGTGTCCGGTTTGTCGACTGGTGTCCGGGTCGGCAGGTCCGGCCCGGGCCCTGATTTCTTTACGACCCTGATAATGGCCGGTGCGCGGTTGTTATCAGGGTTTTCTTTTTGCCGGCGGGGATGGTCGACATTTCCATCGAAGATATTGTCCTCTGCGGCCTCAGTGTGCCATTTCAGCCGCCTGTGCTTATAATCGGAGGCTTGTCGCTATTCGCGGTTTTCCGGGTATCCCTTTGACAAGATGGTATTTTGGGTATATGCTTTTTAAGGTTAAGCTTAAATAGCATGAGGTGCATGGTGGGGGGCCGGCGCATTGTCTGCTGCCCGGCGGCATACGCCCACCGGCTCATGCCCAACAGTGAGGGAAGATCATGGAAAAAGGCGAAAAACTGGTGATTGTCGGGTGCAGCGGAGCGGGCGGGCCGGCGGCGATGATGGCGAAGAAGCTGATGCCGGAGGTCGAGGTGACCATCATCCGCAAAGAGGATTTTTTTATTGTCAGGTGAGCTCTTCCTCATGTCGTAGCCGGTCTGGCTGCCAGCGAGTCGATAGTTGTTCCGGACAAGATGCTTGCGGGGATGGGAATCAGGGTCCTGCGGGACGAAGTGACGAAGGTGGACGCAGGACGGCGGACGGTTGCCGTAGCC
>CAYYWK010000143.1:0-7087 GCA_964475345.1 uncultured Desulfobulbus sp. | reverse complement strand
AACCATTCCTCAACCTGAGGATGGCGAAGGGATTCAAGGATATTGACCGCGAAAATACGAACATCGGAATCCTGGTCCGCAAGCAGCGCTTTCATGATCGGCGCCACCTCGTCGGGCAAATGCTTCATGGCCTCGATGGCCTCGTTGCGCAGGCCGACATCTTCGCTTCTCAGGCAGTCGACAAGTTCTTTGACAGCAACTTCATCGCCTATTCTGGTGAGGGTTGTCAGAATGATTTCCCTGACGGAGGCGTCATGTTCCAGCGTGAGACGGGCGGCCAGTTTTTCCGACGCGTCGGCACATGCCAGCAGGTCGCGGGCTGCCCAGCGACGTGCCGTCGGATTCGGGTCGGCCAGTTGGGCGACGAGGCTTTCGCAGTCCCGTGCCTGCTTTCGCTCGTCTGTTTCAACCTGTTCAGTCGTTTTTTTCTTCACGAATGGCATTTTTCTCCGTTCAACCTCCAGCCCAGACCTGAATCTGGGCAGCGATTTTTTCAAGGGGCAGCACGACCGAGGCGCCACCTCGTTTGATCAACTCAGCGGGCATGCCGAAAACCACGGCCGATTTTTCTGATTCGGCGATGGTCCGTCCGCCACGCTTTTTTATTTCGCAGAAGGCGTCAGCACCGTCATAGCCCATGCCGGTCAGCATGACCGCAATGACCCGACCTGGATCGCAATGTTCCAGAATCGAACGCCCGAGCAGTTCCACAGAAGGATGCCAGAGGAAGTTCTTGCTTTCCGGTTTGGCCAGCACAGTCATCTTTCCGCCGCGCTGGCTGACCACCATGTCCGCGCCACCTTTGCCGATGTAGATCGTCCCCGGCTCGATGGGCATCGGTTGGGCAGCCTCGACGACATTGAGCTGGCAGAGATCATCCATGCGTTGTGCAAATGGTCGGGTGAAAGCCGGGGGCATGTGCTGGGCGACCAGAACCGGACAAGGGAAATCGGCCGCCAGGTGGGGCAGCACATCTTCAAGGGCTTTCGGGCCACCCGTCGAAACACCAATGACGACCAGCCCGTCAGCGGCCACGCTGCGTCGGAAAGCGATCGGCCGCGGTGGAGGTTTTTCCCGCTCTTCCCGCAACCGCTGAACCAGCCCTCTCGTTCCCTTGCCTTTCACCCGGGCGCCAACCGCCGACCGGACTTTCAAGAGCAGCTCATCCCTGATCACATCAATGCTCAGGGAAATGGTGCCATCTGGTTTGGCTATATAGTCCAAGGCCCCCAGGTGCAGGGCTTCGAAGGTTGCCAGGGCCCCTTTCTCGGTGAGCGAGGACACCATGACCACCGGCACCGGCCGTTCGGCCATGATCAAGGACAGCGCGGTGATCCCATCCATCTCAGGCATGTTGATATCAAGGGTCACGACATCGGGCTGAAAGATGCGGTTTTCCTCCACCGCCTCCAGGCCGTTACGTGCATGACGGATGATGAAATCTCCGGCCGACTCGAAAACCATCGTCAGCAATCGCCGCATCAGTGCCGAATCATCAACGATGAGGACCTTGATCACCGCACGTCCCTCCTCTCACATCACGTTGCCATACCGGCCAGGCTTGACATCTCCTGCTCTGCCACCAGGTGTGCCGGATCGATCAGCTGCACCATCCGCTTCTGCTGCTCGAGGTTGGCCATGCGGGCGAGAAGCATGGCCTGCTCGCTGGACAGATGCGGTGCGGCTTCAATGGCCTTCTTGTGTATCTTGAGCACCTCGGTGACGTGATCGACAATAAAACCGGTCCGCATGCCGTTGATCAGAAAGACCATGACCCGCTGCCGATCCGAGCGCTCCACCGAGGGCAGGCTCAGGCGGCGGCGCAGGTCGATGACCGGCAGGACGACCCCTCGCAGATTGATGACGCCTTCGACAAAGGAGGGCGCCTTGGGAACATGGGTCAATTCTTCGGGAACCCGGACAATCTCCTGGACGCTGTCGATGGGGACGCCGAATTCCTCCTTTCCCAACCGGAAAACCACCACCTGCTCATCGTCGTCAAGCACCCGTTCCTGGTCGATATCGGCAGCAAGGGCAGTTTCGCTGTCATCTTGCAGAGAATCAGCCGTCATGAGGGCCTCCTTGATGGCAGAATGGCGAAACAGGTTGTTGGCGGAAATAATCGAGACCATCCGTTTTCCCTTTTCCAACCTGCAGATTCCCGAAATATCCGCGAGATCACCGTCACGGGCTAGCAGGCCGGGCATGGAATCGACGTCGGATTTCGGCACACGCAACACTTCATTGACACTGTCCATTACGATGCCGACGGAGGTGTTGTCCAGGGAGACCACCACAATGCGGCAGCGATCGTCGGCTTCCCGGTCGGGCAGAGCGAACATGCGGCGAAGATTGACCAGGGGGAGCAGGCGGTTGCGCAGGGTCATGACCCCGATCACATGGGATTCCGATCGAGGCACATGGATGATGTTTTCAGGGATCTGCACGATTTCCTGCACTGATTCGATGGCCATGGCGTATTCCTGGCCGGCCACGCCAAAACTGACCAGCTGGAGTTCATCGCTGGTCTCATCCTGGCGCTCTGCCGTAGCAGTGCCCAGAGAGCCCGTCGAGGCAGCCTCTCTGGCCAGGGTGGCAATCTCCGAAAACTCCCTGCTGATCAGCGTGGAAAAATCGAGGATCATGATCATCGCATGTCCGTCGACATCCTTGATCAGGCCTGAGAGCAATTCGGTGTTGACGGTGCTCTTGATGGAGTCGACAGCCTCGATCTTGCCGGCTTCGACCCCGATCACGCTGGCGACGCGGTCCACCACAAAACCGAGCGGCTGCCCGATATCGATCACCACGGCCCGGGTGGCGTCGTCATATTCCTGCTCGGCAAAAGAAAAAATCCGGCGCAGGGAAATGATCGGCAGCACCTTGCCGCGGAGGTTGGCCAGGCCATCAAGCGTCTGTGGCGCAAGGGGCACGCGCACCACCTCGGGTACCCGGATGATCTCCTGGACCGGGGCCATGTCGACGGCAAAGACCTCGTCACCGGTAACGAACGTGACAAACTGGCGCACATCGGAAGTGCCCATCTGTTGCTGTTCATTAGCAAATGCAGAAGTTTCCATATGTTCTTCTTCTTTTTCGGTCGTCATTGGAGCCCCTCCCGTCAGGCGCTTTGCAGTTCGTCGGCAAGCGAAGCGATTTCCTCTATGGCGGAAGCCAGTTCTTCGGCCCCCTGGGACTGCTGTTTGGCAGCGGTGGCCGCCTCGGTGCCGGCCTTGTCAGCCTCCTGGGCAGCGGCAGCGATCTGCTCGACTCCTTTTTTCACCTGGCCGATGGCTGTGGCAATTTCAATCGATGCATCGAGGATTTCCCTGGTGCCGGTCTCGACCGAGACGATATCCTCCTCGATGGTGATAAGATTGGCGGTTGAAGTCTTGGCCTTCTCCACCTCCTGCAGGGCGGTGGCGGTGATCTCCTCAAGGTCACGACCGACCACGCCGACCTGATCCTGCACGGCCTTGACCATATCCTTGATGCGGTCGGCATTCTCTGCGGAATCGTGGGCCAGGTTACGGATGTCGGTGGCCACGACCACGAACCCCTTTCCGAATTCTCCGGCCCGGGCCGCCTCGATGGAGCCGTTGACGGCCAGCATGTTGGTCTGGATGGAAACGGTGGTGATGGCATCGACAATCTTGTCGATGCGGCGCGAGACCAGTTCCAGGTCCTTGACCTGCTTGATGCTGGCCTTAGACGCCTCCGCTGAGGAGGAAACGCCGGTGATCAGCGAGTCGACGCTGGTCTTGTTCACACCCAGGAGATTTTTGATGGCCCCGACTTTTTCTCCGCTTGCGGTGGCGCGGGATTGGGCGAGCTCAACACCCTTTTCGATCTGGCTGATGGCGGCGGCGGATTCTTCGGTGGCGGCGGACTGGATTTCCGCTCCTTTTCTGATCTGATCGATGGCCGCCATGATCTGGACGCTTGAGCGGTTGATTTCCTGCACGGCGGATGAGAGTTCTTCGGCGGCAGAGGCAACCTCTTCCGCGCTCTTGGCCACATCGGTGGAATTCTTCAGATCTTCCGCCAGTTCCGAGAGGTTTTTTGCGGTCTGTTCGCATTCGGCGAGGGCCTGGGCCTGCTCCTCCACGGTCTTGGCCGACTCCTCGGCGGCGCTGGATTGTTCGGCGGCGGCGCTGGCAATGGTTTCCGAGCCTTTAAGCGCCTGTTCGGTCGCCACCGATGACTGCTGGGCACCTGTTGCGATCTCCACTATGCCATTGACAACTTCAATGGCGTCAACGCGGATCTGCTCCAGTTGGGCGGTGATGGTCTTGCCGTTTTCCACCTCGCCTTCCACCGTTTTGGCCGCCGTGCCGATACCGTCGGCAATCACCTGCACCTCCTGCTGAATCTGGCCGACCAGTTCCTGGATCTGCTTGGCGCTCTTTTCGGAGGTCTCGGCCAGAGTCCGCACCTCATCGGCGACCACGGCAAACCCCTTGCCGTGCTGGCCGGCACGGGCGGCTTCGATGGCAGCATTCAACGCCAGGAGGTTGGTCTGGTCGGCAATGCGCGCCACCGCCTTGACGATTTCGCCGATATTGGAAGCCTGCTGCTCCAGTTCGGCCACCATGGCCACGGAGGCTGCCTGACGCTGGGCCGCAACGCCGACATTGACAATCATCGCAGCGATGTCGGCACTGGTTTTTGCAACCAGGGTCTGGACGGCCTCGGCCTTGCTCTGGCTGATATTGGCGTTCTGCAACTGCCGGGCGATATTGCTTCCAACAAGCTTGAACGCGGTCAGCGATTCCTGGGATGCTCCGGAAGCCTCTTCGGCGCCGGTTGCGATCTGATCTGAAGCCCGTTTCAATTCCTCCGCTGCCGAGGCAGCCTCGTTGATGCCGGAAGAAAGCTGTCCGGTTGCCGCGGCAATGCGCTCGGCTGCCTGTTGCTGCTTGGCGAGAGTCCGTGCTTTTTTCCGTTGCAACTCGGCCTCGCGCGCCGCAGCGGAAGATGTTTTGTTGTCAAGAGTTGAGGATGGTTGGGCTGGGCCTACTGCTTTTTTCACGAGTGCCATGGTTTTTCTCCTCTTGTTGGCATTTACGCTATCCGAGACAGCCGGATCGCCTTTGTGTGCAAATCGTGATGATTACCCCGACCCAGTACTGCGCTCCGGAGTAGTCCCTGCAGAAGTCACAAGGTTAGTAGAGTTTTATGTGAAATGCCGGATTGTTGTCTATAGGTAGAAATGCACAAATTTCATGCAGATGTGTCGTTTCCGGTTGTACTGGGATTGAAGTAATTTCTTTAGCTGGAGTGGAAGTGTCCGGTTTGACGAGGGTGGAATACGTGTTTCGAGAGAAGGTGACGACAGACAGCACGCGTCCATCGTTTGGTTGTGGTCGGCGGAAGAAGGGGAAAGATCCTGATGATGAATGTCAGATGGTCTTTTGACCGGAAGAGACGGAAATACTGTGTGAAGACAATTGGATGGCCCCTTTACCGTCGGGTCGCTGTCAAGAAGGGGCGGAAGCCCGCAACAAGGGTATGTAGTGTGAGGTGAAGTGTGGCGAGCGAACTATCCTCGTGTTATCCATCCTTCAAAGGTATTTTCACCAGCACCGTCGTCCCTTCGCCGATTCTGCTGGTCAATGACACCGAACCTTCAAGCCGCTGCAGGGCGTCGCTGACAATGTCGAGGCCAAGGCCGATTCCGCGTCGCGTGCCGACATTGGTGCCCCGGTAAAAGGGATCGAAAACACGTTGTTGTTCCTCTTCCGGAATACCGATTCCCTGGTCGGCGATTGCCATCGTCAGAAGCGAATCGGCCCTGGTGATGTGCAGAGAGACACTTCCGCCTGGTTTTGTGTATTGGAAGGCATTACTCAGAAGGTTTGTGAGAATACGCCGGAAAAGTGCCTCATCGACAAGAAACGAGCCGCAGTCAGGCGCAATGTTCACCGTGAATGCGTGGGTGGCCTTCCAGATGTGCCGCATTTCTGCTTCCATGGTAGCGATCAGCGTCCGGAAGTTCTTCATATGCGGCGCCTTGGGACTCTTGGCGATATCCGTCTGTTTATAGGAAACGATTGTGTCGATAAGGGATTTCAGCTGCTCGACGGCCTGGCGGATAAAACTTTCCTGCTGACTGCGCCGGACGGCGCTGAGACGGATGCCGTATCGATCAAGGATCTCCAGGCTGCTGCTCAGCAGGCTTATCGGGGTACGGAACTCATGGGCAACAATCGACAGGAGGCGGGTTTTGGCAGCATCCGCTGCAATGGCGGCTTCCCTTGAGCTGCGGATTTCTTCAATCGCCTTTTTTCTCTCGGTAATGTCGATCATGACGGTTAGGGCGAATGCTTCGCCCTGACTGTGGATTATTTCTCCGGAGAAAAGTCCATGCAGGATTCTTCCGTCCTTGCAGCGAACCGGCATCTCGAATTCCGATACATGTCCGGAGGATACAAGCATATCTGCTACGGTCTGGTGCCATTCATGGCTGGGTTTCAATCCGGCTTCAATAGCGGTCCTGCCGATAATATCGCTTTTTGAGTAACCAAGCGTTGTGTAAAAAGTTTCGTTCGCATCGACGAAACGCTGGTCAGGAAGGGAACTGAGCGTCATCAGGGTGGGGTTGTTGCGGAAC
Organism: uncultured Desulfobulbus sp.; assembly: GCA_964475345.1. Classification (GTDB taxonomy): domain Bacteria; phylum Desulfobacterota; class Desulfobulbia; order Desulfobulbales; family Desulfocapsaceae; genus Desulfoprunum. The sequence goes on along the minus strand of CAYYWK010000143.1, from coordinate 474 downwards.
AACTTCTCAAACCGCTGCTGTGCCTCCTGTTCGGCACTCAAATCCTTGATCAAGCCGAAAATACAGGGGGATCTGTTCCAGGTCCCTGGCCAGACACTGGTCTGCACCGGGAAACGTCTCCCTGTTTTTGAGAAGATCGGAAGGGGGCATATCTCCTGTTCGCCGCGGAACATTGCGGCAAATATTTCCTCCGCTTCCCCTCGGTCGTTCGGGTCGTGCAGATCCAGCAAATGCTTCGAGGAAAATTCCTCGGCATCGTAACCAAGCTTGTTTTCGAAGGCCTTGTTGACAAAAAGTGTTTTGCCATCGATTGTCGCCACAACAATCAGATCGTCGATGGTTTCAACCAGGTTGCGGAAATTGAACTCACTTTCCCGCAACGCATTCTCGAACTGTTTCCGCTCTGTAATGTCGACCACACAGCCGATATAATCGGTCAGCTCTCCCTGCTCAGAAGGCAGAAATGCAGCAATT
>CAYYWK010000142.1:0-7119 GCA_964475345.1 uncultured Desulfobulbus sp. | reverse complement strand
CCTCCTCGGCAAGTTCGCCGCACTCCGCGCCGCTTCACCGGCCGCCCTTGGCGTCGCGATAGTACTGATGCCGTTGGCCGGCCGCAGCGCCATTGTCGCGACGATGGCGCTGCTGCCCTACGCCCGGCCGGAAGGAGGGCTGGGCGCGCTGTTCTATTCGCCGCACAGCACACAAGCTGCGCTGCTGGCGGCGGCGATATGGGGCGTCGCAGTTGTGCTGGGGGGGGCGATGGCAGGTTCTTCCCCGGGCGGCATCTTCGCCGCAATCGTCATTCCGGCGGCAACGGTGCTGCTCTTTTCCGCCTGGTGCCGGAGAAGCCTCGGCGGCGCGACCGGTGACACCCTTGGCGCCGTCTGCGAGTTGGGCGAGATGATGACGGCGGTGGCCCTGCTCTGTGGACAATGACGGCCTGAATGCCGTGAATTGATTGCTCAAGGAATTTTTGCACGATAAGGGACGGGAGACAGCAGTGGCCATCGACGCACCTGAGATTCCAACGCTTACCGGATCCGGCCACGGCGGCAATGTTCATGCCGTCCGGCGCCTCCGCGGCAGTGCGGGCATCCTCGACTTCAGCGCCAATATCAACCCGATCGGGCCGCCCGAATGGCTGCGCGCGGTCATCAGCCGGAATATCGAGGATCTCCGGCATTACCCCGATCCCCTCTGTCATGAGCTTATTGCGGCCATTTCCGAGCACGGCGGGTATTCCCGTGCGGCGATCGTCGCCGCCAACGGTTCCACCGAACTGCTGTACCTGCTGCTGCGGATCATGCAGTGGCGGCGGGTGGTGATCCCCGTCCCTGCCTATATCGATTACGCCCGGGCGGCGCGGCTGGCGGGAAAGCAGGTGGCAACGGTGCCCATGGCCGCGTGCGACGGATTCCGACTCGACCCGGCCCGTCTTGCTGCGGAGCTTTGTCCCGGAGACCTGGTGGTTATCGGCAGCCCGAACAATCCCACCGGGGCGCTGGTGCCGGCACCGGCTCTCCTTGAGCTTGGCCGCCGTTTTCCGCAGACCCATTTCCTGATCGACGAAGCCTTTCTCGATTTTGTGCCGGATGGCGAAGCGGTCGGTGGCAGGCTCGACAATGTCTCCACCCTCAACTCGCTGACCAAGATGTATGCCATCCCCGGCCTGCGCCTGGGGTTCGGCGTCTTTCCGGAAGCTGTCGCCGAGGCGGTTCGGGAACATCTGCCGCCGTGGACGGTCAACACCCTGGCCCAGGCTATCGGCGTCCGGGCCCTGCAGGACCTGCACTACCAGCAGCAGACGAGGACGGCATGTTCCGCGCTGCGCGAGGAACTCGCTGCGGGACTGCGGCAGATCAGCGGCATCCGGGTCTTTCCAGGCGCGGCCAACTATCTGTTCCTGCAGCTGCATGGGCGGTACGATGCCATCGGGCTGGCAGAGCAGCTGGCCGCCAGGGGAATCCTGATCCGCCGCTGCGACAACTATGACGGCCTCGACAGCTCCTGCGTCAGGGTGGCGGTGCGGACCACCGAAGAGAACGGCAGGCTGCTGGCCGCACTGCGGGATATCCTCGGCGGCAGGCCGGCACCCACAAAAAAAACCGGGAAAACCCCCAGCCTGATGTTGCAGGGGACCTCGTCCAATGCCGGCAAATCGGTGCTGACCGCCGCACTCTGTCGGATCCTTTTGCAGGACGGGATCAGGGTGGCGCCGTTCAAGTCCCAGAACATGTCGCTCAATTCCTTCGTCACCCTGCACGGTGAGGAGATGGGTCGGGCCCAGGTGGTCCAGGCCCAGGCCGCCCGTCTCGACCCGGACGTACGGATGAACCCGGTGCTGCTCAAGCCCAGTTCGGATACCGGCAGCCAGGTCATCGTCCGTGGCCGTCCGGTGCGCAACATGTCGGTGGGGCAGTACCACGGCTTCAAGGAGGAGGCCTGGGCGGCCGCCAGCGCCTGCTATGACAGCCTGGCCGGAGAGTACCAGGCCATCGTCCTGGAAGGGGCCGGGTCGCCGGGAGAGGTCAACCTCAAGCGCCACGATTTCGTCAACATGCGGATGGCCAGGCATGCCGGCAGCCCGGTGCTGCTGGTCGGCGACATCGATCGCGGCGGCGTCTACGCATCGTTTGTCGGCACCATGGAAGTGCTCGCCGAATGGGAGCGGCAGCTGATCGCCGGCTTCGTCGTCAACCGATTCCGCGGCCAGGCCTCGCTGCTCACCGCCGCCCACCAGTACCTCCTCGAGCATACCGGCCGGGAGGTCTTCGGGGTGGTCCCGTATTTCCACGATCTCGACCTGCCGGAGGAGGATTCGGTCTCGTTCAAGGCCGGCATCTACCGGCGGCCGCAGCCGGAGGAGGCCCATGTCGAGATCGCCGTGGTCAGCCTGCCGCACATCTCCAACTTCACAGATGTAGAGGCGTTTCTCGCCGAACCGGACGTCCATCTGCGGGTGGTGGCGAAGGTTGATGAGCTTGGCAGTCCCGACGCCCTGATCCTGCCGGGATCGAAGAACGTCATCGGCGATCTGCGATTTCTGTGCGAGTCGGGTTTTGCCGGAGCGATCACCCGGCTGGCGGACGGTGGCTGCCGGATCATCGGCGTCTGCGGCGGCTACCAGCTGCTCGGCAGGCGGATCGACGATCCGCATGGTCTCGAGGCGGCCCCCGGCACCACGGTCGCCGGGCTGGGGCTGCTCGAGGTCGTCACCGAGCTCAAGGGTGACAAGACCCTGCTGCGGCGCAGCGGGACCCATATCGCAACAGGCCTGCCGGTCAGCGGCTACGAGATCCATCATGGCGTTTCCAGCCATGGCCTGCCGCCGGTGCTGCGCTTTGACGACGGCAGCGGATGCGGCGCGACTGCCGAGTCAGGCCGGATCTGGGGCTGCTACCTGCACGGGATCTTCGACGAGGACCTGTTCCGCCGCCGTTTCATCGACGATCTGCTGCAGGCCAAGGGATTGCCGGCCAAGCAGGTCGTCCTCGCCCCGTATAACCTCGAGGCCGCCTTCGACCGGCTGGCGGCGCGGGTACGGGACAGCCTGGCCATGGACCGGGTCTACGCCCTGATGGGCCTGTAGGCGAAGGCAAGAGGAGGGGCCGCTGACGATGTATACCCTGCAGGTGCTGACCGCGATCCTCTGCGATTACCTCCTTGGCGACCCCCGGGTGCCGTTTCATCCGGTGCGGCTGCTCGGCGGCTTCTGCCAGCGGGCCGAGCGGTATTTCCGCGGCGTGGTCGACGATCCCGCCTCCGCCGGCAGGCTGACCGTGTTCTCGGTGCTGCTGGCCGCAGGGTTGGCGGTGACGCTGGTCTTTTCGGCGCTCGGCCAGGCATCGTCGCTGCTCGCGGCTGCAGGGGCCGTGCTGGTGCTTTATACGATGGTGGCGGCCCGTGATCTCGCCCGGCATAGCAGCGCCGTCTACCGGCGGCTGGCCGTGGGTGACCTGGAAGGCGCCCGGCAGGCGGTGGCGATGATCGTCGGCCGGGATGTCACCGGGCTGGACCGGCAGGGGGTCTGCAGGGCAGCGGTGGAAACGGTGGCCGAAAATACCGTCGACGGAGTGACTGCGCCGCTGTTCTGGGGCATCGTCTGCAGCCTGCCGGCGGCGGCCCTGGCAGTTGATCCGATCATCCTGACCGCAGGCGGGGCGATTGTGTACAAGGCGGTCAACACCATGGATTCGCTGTTCGGCTACAAGAACGAGAAATACCTGCATTTCGGCAGGACGGCCGCACGGCTTGACGACTGGGCCAACTATCTTCCCGCCCGTTTGACCCCGGTGTTTCTGATCCTCGCCGCATTCCTGCTGCATCTCGACTGGCGGGGCTCGCTGCGGATCTATCGCCGCGACCGCAGGCGGCATGCCAGCCCGAACGCCGGTCATCCTGAAGCTGCGGTGGCGGGGGCTCTGGGGGTGCGGCTGGGCGGACCGTCAGTCTATTTCGGAGAGGTCGTCGATAAACCGTATCTCGGCGACGACCTGCGGGACGTCAAAGCGGAGGATATCCTCCGCAGCAACCGCCTGATGTACCTCGGGGCGCTGCTGTTCGCCGCCTTTCTGCTTGTCAGCCGGGCACTCTTCACAGGCATAGTATGAAAACGCATTCCGCCTTCATCATCGCCGCAACCAGGAGTGGCTCCGGAAAGACCCTGCTCACCGTCGGCATCATGGCCGCCCTGGTCCGCCGGGGACTGACCGTTGGCCCATTCAAGTGCGGGCCGGATTTCATCGACCCGACCCTGCACCGGCTGGTCGTCGACCGGGCCTCCGACAATCTCGACCTGTTCATGATGGGGGAGGAGTGCTGCCGTCGGATCTTTCACCGCAACGCCGCGGAAATCGCTGTCCGTGTTGTTGAAGGGGTGATGGGCCTGTTCGACGGCGGCGAAGCAAGCACCGCGGCCCTGGCCCGTTCCCTCGACTTGCCGGTGCTGCTGGTGGTCGACGCCCGGTCTGCCGCCGAAAGCGTTGCCGCGGTGGTGCGGGGCTTCGAGGTCTATGACGAGACGGTCCGCCTGTGCGGGGTGATCCTCAACCAGACCGGCTCGCCGCGGCACGTTGCGCTGATCAGCGCAGCGATGGCCACATCCTGTTCCACCCCCCTGCTCGGCGCCTTCCCGCGGGAGGGACAGTTTGCCATGCCCGAGCGGCACCTTGGCCTGCACATGGGCGAAGAGGGGCCTTTGTCCGATACCCAGCTCGACCGGCTGGCCGCTGCTGTCGAGGAGCATATCGACATCCCGGGGCTGCTCGCCGCAACCTGCTGCCGGCCCCCTGCGCGGAGTGTGTCCACCGCCCCTGCCCGGGCGACCGTTGAGCGGGTCCGTCTGGCGGTCGCCCGGGATGCGGCCTTCTGTTTCTATTACCTGGAAAACCTGGAGCTGCTGACTGCCGCCGGTTTCGACCTGCTGTTCTTCAGTCCGCTCAGCGACACGGCGCTGCCCCCAAAGACGGCCGCGGTCTATCTCGGCGGCGGCTACCCGGAACTGCATGCGGCGCGCCTGGCAGCCAATTTCGCGATGAAGGCCGCGCTCCGGCAGTGGGTCGAGGAAGGCGGCCCGCTGTACTGCGAGTGCGGCGGGTTGATGTACATGTCCGAAGAACTCGCCGACAACGAGGGCAGGGTGTTTCCGATGGTGGGCGTCTTCCCGCTGCAGATGGTCATGCGCTCGCGGTTCAGCCGGCTCGGCTACCGCCGGGTCCGCCTGCTGCGAGATTGTCTGCTCGGCCGGCGAGACAGCGAACTCTACGGGCACGAATTCCACTATTCCGAACCGGTCGGCAGTGCAGCTGAACTGGAATGCATCTACGAACTCGAGGACGGCAGGAAGGAAGGGTACGCCCGTTACAATGCCGTCGGCAGCTATGTCCACCTGCATTTCGGCAGAACCGCCGGCAATCTCGCGCATTTTCATCAACAGGCGCTCAGCCTGCACAACAGGAGGAATGGAGCATGATCCTGAACATACGGCCGGAGGATATAGAACGGGAGAGTTTTTCGATCATCGAAGAGGAGTTCTTTGCCCGCACCGGCCGGCGCCAGGAAGACTACGAAAGCCGTGAGTTCGCCGTGCTGCGGCGGGTCATCCACGCCACCGGCGACTTCGGCCTGGCCGACAGTCTCCGTTTCCACCCTGAGGCGATCGACCGGGGTCTTGCGGCGCTCCGCGCCGGCAGAAACGTTTACGCCGACGTGGGGATGGTGGCGGCCGGGATCGGCAGCAAGCTGGGGGCAGCCTTCGGCGGCAGGGTCATCTGCCGGGTGGGCGATCCGGAGGTGGCCACGCTGGCCGCGGAGACCGGTCGGACCAGGTCCGAGACTGCGCTGGAACTGGCAACCGGCGACAACATCGGCATCGTTGCCGTCGGCAACGCCCCGACGGCCCTGCTGGCGGCCATCGACCTGGTGAAGAAGGGCAGATTCACTCCCGATCTGATCGTCGGGGTGCCGGTGGGCTTCGTCAATGCCGTCGAGTCGAAGGACCTGCTGACGGCCGAAGGCATCCCGGCGATCACCGTGCTTGGCCGGCGCGGCGGCAGCCCGATCGCCGCGGCCATCGTCAATGCCCTGCTGAAAATGGCGTAAGGAGCGACGGTGCCGGTCCTTGACTTTTTCGGCACGTGATGCTACTGATGAGCCGGCTTTTCACCACTCACCCATTACCAGAGGATATCTTTATGGAACGAACATTTGCTATCATCAAGCCGGACGCCTTTGCCGCCGGTCATGCCGGAAAGATCCTGAGCCGGATCTACGAGGAAGGCTTCACCGTCGTCGGTCTGAAGAAACTCTACCTGAGCAAGGTCGAGGCCGAGGGCTTCTATTACGTCCACCGCGAGCGGCCGTTTTTCGGCGAACTCACCGATTTCATGAGCAGCGGCCCCTGCATCGTCATGGTCCTGCAGGCCGAAGGCGCGATCAGAAAATGGCGCGACCTGATGGGCGCCACCAACCCGGCCGCCGCCGACGAGGGAACGCTGCGCCGCCAATTCGGCACCTCGGTGGGCGAGAACGCCACCCACGGCTCCGATGCCCCCGAGACCGCCGCCTTCGAGATCGGCTACTTCTTCTCCGGCCTCGAACTGCTGTAACACCCGATTTCCCCGCCACATCTCGCCGCCCCGTCCTTATCGCCAGGACCGGGCGGCGCTTTCTTTTTCCCTGTTCACACGCTACTCCACCTGCTGCGACCGGATTGCGGCGCTCTGCCCGCGTCCCCGTGCGGCAAAATGTATATTGACAAACGCAATTGTACATGTACATTTATATGGAAGGCTGTCCGGGCGGCCATGGCGGGAGTGCCCGGGGCAAGTCATGTGCAAGCGGAGGGAGATTATGGAACTGAGTGAAGCCCAGCGGCGCCTGTACGCCTATCTGGCAGGACGGATGACCGGGGATGGCCGGGCCCCGAGCCTGCGGCAGGCGGCGGCCGATCTGGGAATCAGCCACAACGCGGTGGCCCAGCTGCTCGGTCAGCTGGAGAAGAAGGGGATGATCGAGCGCGGCGGCCGCTACAGCCGCTCGCTTCGCCTGTCGTCCGGCACGGTACGCCGGCAGGCGGAGGCGCGTGGCCGGGAACTGCCGGTCATCGGCCAGATCACCGCCGGCCTGCCGATGTATGCCCAGCAGGAATG
>CAYYWK010000141.1:0-7144 GCA_964475345.1 uncultured Desulfobulbus sp. | reverse complement strand
ACCGGAGAGAGCAGCCAGGCCTGAACTGCCGGAAGTTGAAGTCATCCGCCTCGGGCTCCGGCCGCATCTCACCGGCCGGAGGGTGGTCGGGGTCAGCCACAGCGGCTACGGCCTGCGCAGCCCGATGCCGGTCGAGGCCCTGCACCGGCATATTCTCAACCAAAGGGTCGGCGATGTCGGCCGGCGGGCGAAGTATCTCGTCATCACCTTCGACAACGGCGCAGGCCTGCTGATCCACCTCGGGATGAGCGGCAGGCTGGGATTTTACCCGCATAAGGCGCCGCCCGCCCGCCATGACCACCTCCGCCTTCTGCTCGACGACGGCAGGGAGCTGCGCTTCAACGATGCCAGGCGCTTCGGGGCGGTCCTGGTGTTCCCCGCGGAGGAGGCTGGCGACCTGGAGCGGACATTCTTCGCCGCGCTCGGCCCAGAGCCGTTCAGCCGGGCCTACACCGCCCGCCACCTCCAGGAGAGGGCGAAGGGGCGGCAGCTTCCGGTCAAGGTCTTCCTGATGACCAATGACATCGTCGTCGGCATCGGCAACATCTACGCCAACGAGATCCTGTTCGCGTCCCGCATCGCCCCCGCCCGGCGGGCCGCCACGCTCAGCCTCGGCGAGTGGCGGAGGATCGTCGCCAATACCCGCTTGATCCTGCAGCAGGCCATCGACTGCGGCGGTTCGACGATCAGCGACTTCGCCAACGCCAGCCACGAGAGCGGCTACTTCCAGGTCAACTTCCGGGTCTATGACCGCAAGGGCCAGCCCTGCCTGATCTGCGGGTCGGCCATCGAGAAGATCCAGCTGGGCGGCCGGGCCTGCTACTTCTGCCCGAAATGCCAGAAATGACCGACCGCCCGCCAGCTCCCGCCTGCGCGGTAGCGAACAAAGCAATAGCGAAAGAGACAGGGGGGAAAATGAAGGTGAGGGCGTTTTACTGCCGTATCAGCATCCTGCGCATCCTGCACACTGCCAGGAAATGGCCCGAGAGCCTGTGGGCAGCCGCCTGAACCGCCGCCAGCCAGCCCGCCAGTCAGCACCGCTCACTGCCTGCCTTTGGCGACTCCTTTGACCTTTTCTTCCGGCAGCTGCGTGTTGAACTGGACGTGGACACTGTAGTCCTCGTAGAGGTGGAACGACACCCGGACCACCTTGCCGATCGCCTGGAAGGTCTGCGGATTGTCCTCGCTGCCGCAGGCAAAGGACAGCAGCAGATTCCTGGCCAGCAGCGCCTTGGCGGTGGCCTTCTTGCTGATGCGGACGGCGAAGCAGGTTCCGGTCATCGAAATATCGGTGAGGCTGCCGCGAAAGACGATGTCGCTCTTCAACCCCTCCCTGGTCAGGACCACCGCAGTCACGACCCCTTCCGCCATGTAGCGGATATGCTGGCGCTTCTCCATCTTCTTGTTGCGGATGATCTCGTCGACCCTGCCGTTTTTCATGCAGAAATCGATGAGCTTCCCGTAAAGCCCCGGATACTGCTCCTCCCAGCCGGCGCTGACGCTGCCCTCCAGGCACATCAGCTCCACTTCGGTGTGGGTGACGGCCGACGCCGAACACAGGGAAATGGTGGCGAAGGTGTATTCGCCGAGGATGTCGCCGCGACCGAGCTGGGCCAGGACGACATTCTGATCGCCCTTCGGGAGGAAGACCGTCACCTGCCCGCGGTCGATGAGAAAGAGGCGGTTGTTCAGCGCCCCGTGCGAGAGCAGCAGCTTCTTCGGCGGCACCACCACCTTCTTCATGCTGTAGAAGAGGCAGTTGCGCTCCTCCTCGCTGAGGTCATCGTAGAGTGCGCCCCAGGTCGCGAGATGGTCGCGGTCGATGGCGGCCGACTTCTCTTCATCGATCATCCCGTTGACCTTGATGATATCGCCGAGGGCCATCGGGTCGACCTCGACCAGCCTGTCGCGCAGGGCATCGGCGCGACGGAAATCCCTGGCCCTGGCGGCGGCCTCGACTTCGGCCACGATCTTCCTGACAAGCCGGCTCTTTTCTTCAGCGGAAAGTGGGGTGGGATTGGCGGGAGCTTCAGACATGGCCTGTCCTCCTCGAAAGTTGGAGACTTTGGGCAGGAGATTAATTCGGCACGTTATTTCATCATAGTAGAGAATCTTTCCTGAAATATCAAACCGCGGAAGAAATCACAGCAGGGAAATGCGAATTCAGCCAAAAAGGATATTCGACTCCGTCAGACTGCGCAGACAAAAAAAACACAGCTGCAGCCATCGGTATTTCCCAACGAAAATCCTCTTTTTTCGGATTATATATTAAATATTTTCGGATTTTGTATTTATTTTTTTCGGATTATCATGTACCGTTTCTGGCAATGGAGGCCCGAACATGCTTTACAAACGACATATAAAGGCACGACTGATCGAACTGCTCAACGATTTCCGCATCGTGTATCTTACCGGTCCCAGACAATCCGGGAAGAGTACTCTTGCCAAAGAAATAGCAAGAGAAAATGGGCTTGGCTACTGCACGTTTGACGACACGACCCTATTGGCTTCCGCCCGGAGCGATCCTCATGGTCTGCTTGCCTCATTGCCTACTCCGTTGGTTCTTGACGAATTCCAGATGGCACCTGGTCTGATCAATGCCATCAAGATGATGTCCGATGCTGCCGATGGTCGAAAAGGGCTTTTCCTTCTTACCGGTTCATCCGATATCTTTCGCTCTGCGCTTGTTCAGGAATCACTGCCTGGCCATATGGCACGAGTCGAACTGTATCCTCTGTCGATGGCGGAACGCTCCGAGTTCGAAGAACAGCACAACTTGGTTGATTGGCTTTTTCAAGGCACATTCGAGAAAACGCCACTAGAACCGCTGGACAGGAAATCATTGGCGAATCTCCTCATGGATGGAGGATATCCCGAAGTGATAATCAAAAGTCCCCGATCAAGAAGTGTCTGGTTCGCTTCCTATATTGAAGGGCGTTTACTGAAAGATTTCGAGGCCATGCATCATGCCAAAGGCGACTATCATACGAAACTTTCATCTCTCATCCGCAATCTCGCTGGCATGACCGGCAATCTGATCAAATATGCCAATATCGCCAACGATCTGTCACAAGATGACAAGACAGTAAAACGGTATATGGAGATCCTGGAGCTGATGTTTATCATCCGTCGCGTACACCCATACGTACGCAACAGTGCCAAACGAACCGTTGTCGGGATGTCGAAACTCCATTTCCTCGACACGGGTCTGGCCTGCCACCTTCTTGGTTTGAAAAAGGTTGACGTGCTGCATGTATCCCATTTATTCGGGGGGCTGGTCGAAAATTTCGTTTATTGCGAACTGCTGAAACACGCGACCTGGTCGGAAGAAGAAATCAATATATACCATTTTCGCGATACCGGCAGACATGAACTGGATCTTGTCATCGAACGGAGTGACGGCAAGGTCATTGGTGTTGAAGTTAAGGCATCGATGAGCATCAGGCGGGAAGACTTCTCAGGTCTGTCAGTCTTTGCCGAGTATGCCGGCGAAAGATTTCTCGGCGGGGTGCTGTTTTATTCGGGAGATAAAATTCTCCCATTCAGGATCAATGATACCGTGTTCCATGCCATACCGATCTCTTCTTTAGGCAGTAGCTAGCGGAAGTTGTAGGCGGGGCATAAGGGTTCCTTAAAAAATTCCGCACAAGAATTCGGTCAACAATCAGCATATATTATTTAATATCAGCATGTTAACTATATAATAGCGAGAAATCCACAATCACCCAAACAACTCTTCCGGAGGGCCCCACCCCAAGCAATGCCCTGAGCTTCTGTAAGATTGCAGGCCGGCAGTTCCTTTTCGTATTGCAAAATCTTCGGTTATACTTGAGATTCATCTGAGAAAGATCGATCTCCCGGTTACTTCAAACCGAAATATTAGCTTGGAGCGCATATGGGCAGCGTTGACGAAGGTCTTCGAACCGTCATCCAATCACAGGCAGAAGAAATCAGGACCCGGTTTCATGTGCGTTCGCTCTCTGTCTTCGGCTCCGCCGGCAGAGGAACAGCCACAGTAGAAAGCGACATCGACATTCTCGTCGACTTCTCCAGGCCCCCTGGCTTATTCGAATTTCTCAGACTGAAACAATATCTGGAAGATCTTCTGGGAAAACCTGTAGACCTTGTCACCGAAGGTGCGTTGAAAAAACAGTTGAGGGAAAAAATATTGCGGGAGGCTGTCCGTGTCTCCTAGGGACTGGAAATTCCGCCTCGAAGACATGGCGGAAGCCATAAACCTCATAGAAAGTTACCTGGACAACTTGGACCAGCATTCCTGGTCTCAGGACAGGTAGACCGTAGACGCGGTCACACGGAATCTTGAGATAATCGGCGAAGCCGCGAAACATCTCCCTTCTCAACTCCAGGAAAGATACCCGGACATCCCCTGGCTCCAGATACAAGGAATGAGGAACCTCCTCATCCACGAATACTTCGGAGTCGATACCGATATCCTCTGGCAAACCATTCAAACAGACCTTCCTGCTCTCAGAACCCAGCTCCACAAGATCATCGCTGACGGCTGAGTCTCGGCAATACGCTCGGGAATATTTCTTCGCTATGTTTTTTTCCCCTGATCCGCGTTTCTTCCTCCGTCACTCCTGCGAAAGCTGGAGTTGCCATGCTCCTTACCCTGCGCTTATCGGAGGGCTGTTGTCGAAGCTTCCTCAAAGACAACCCGCCTCACAAAACAGGAAGCAGCGGCTGCACTCCACTACGTTGGTTTCGACAGGCTCAACCAACGGTTATCCCTCCGGCGTGGTTTCGACAAGCCCAACCAAGGCCTATTGACGCTGATACACCCCATCCGACCAGCCCAAAGGATTCCCCAGCACAGCGGCGACCTTCTCACATTCCTCACGGACAGCAAAGCACAGGTATTTCCAGAAATTCTCATCCACGATCGTCTTTGCGACAATCTCGCCGGGCAGAAAGCGCTGCATCTCGTCGACAAAATCCCGCCGGATGGCCGGGTCACCCTCAAGCGTCAGCAGGCGTTCGTGGAGAATTCCCAGAAAATCACCATTTTCGACCCGCCGATCCCGCAGTTTGCCGGCAACGAGATCCCGTGCAGCGTTCACCCCCTGCTGCTTCAGCCAGACCAGATCCCAGAGATCTCTGTTTTTCAGGCGGTTGGCCCGCAGGGCCAGCGCCACGATCTTGTCGGCCATGATCTCTTCGCGGCTCTGCGCCTGCAGGATCAGCCCATAGGTGCCCATATCGACACCGTAGGTGTTCTGCAGCATCATAGGCCGGCGGTCATAACTCGGCACGGCACAGATGTCGATATTGATCCGCTGCACAGGCAGCATTTTCCTTTCCGGCTGTGTGTCCACCCGTATCTTCCAGGTGTCGACATTCCCCGTCTGCTTTTTCGGGTCGCTCACCGTCACCGCCGGGCCATACTTGGCCTCGAGCCGCTGCACCAGGATTGCCCCAAGGCTGCCGAGATCCTCCCGGCGAAACGTCGCTCCGCCTGTGAAATCGAGATCTTCGCTCAGACGGATCGAGCCGTAACAGGCCCGCAGACACGTACCACCGATAAAGGTCAGCCCCCTGAGCAGGCCCGCCGCTGACATCTCCCGCAGGATATCGTGATGCAGCAGTTCCTTGGCAACCACCATCCTCAGCTGGGCAAGATCCTTCCGGTTGCTCAGCGCCTCGGTGACCAACCTGTCAAACAGGTTCATGCACAGCCTCCCAGTCGACAAGATCGGTGCTTCTCCGGGTCAGTCGCATATCCCTGAGCGCGAGAGCGATGGACGCCCGCCACAGCCGGCACCGGCTGTCATATGTCAGATCTCCGGCCAAATCTGCCGGCTTCTTCTTGGTATGGATGAATTCGATATGCCCGAATTCGCGGCAATCGATGGTCTGGCTGCGACCGGAAGACATGATGGAGACCCAGTTGATCGGCACCTGGGAGATTACCCCGGCGTCACTGAGCACCGACTCGAGACTGAGATAGTTGAAACAGTGGGCGCGCAACCTGCCTGCCGCGTGATAGAGCAGACGACCTGCATCATAGTCGACCGCCGGATACAGATAGAGCCCGTGGCAGACCCGCCGGAGAATGCCATCTTTGACACTCCTGCTCAAAAGGGCTTTGAATGCACCTTCACTGTGCTCCGAAAAGAGACCGCGTAGATCAGTCAGTGTAAACAGATATCGCTCAGGGCTGGAGAGGCCGGCAAGCGTTCTGCCGAGATATTTGATTGGCTGCATTGGCTTAAATCGAGTAGACGGAAAGTAACGATATGTGTAACTTTCTGTATATCAAGACGGAGCTGTTACGTCAAACGGTTTCCCAGGAAGCCCCCCACCTTGAGCCTGTAGAAGGGCCGTCGAAATAACCTCAAAGAAAAGTATACTCACAAACAGGGAAGTCGAGACCACAGCCCCGACGTGGTTTCGACAAGCTCAACCACCTCCCTCTACCCCCGAAACAGCCTCGCCGCCCCGGGCGACCAGGCCAGGTGCACCTCGACCTCGCTGCCGGCAGGGAAAACCTCCTCACCCGGCGGGAACAGCACGAAGCAGGTCGGCTGCTCCAGCCTTCCAGCCAGCCGGACCTGCACCCCGCCTGCAGCCACCCGCAGCACCCCCGGCTTGACCAGCAGCAGCGGGCCCCGTTTCAGCGCCACCGTCTCGCTGAGCCTCGCCCGCAGCGCCACCGGTCCGCAATCGCGCAGCCCCTGCATCCGCAAGAGCGCCGGCCCGACGACCTCGTTGAGCAGGGTGCGGACCGCCCCGGGCGGGCCCGGCAGGCCGAAGAAGGGCCTGCCGTCCAGCCTGCCGATCAAGGTCGACTGACCGGGCCGCATCGGCAGCGTCCGGGAAACAACCTCGCCGCCTGCGGCAGCAAAGGCTTCTTCGAGCAGGTCGTATTTCCCCGGCCCCATCCCGCCGGTGCTGATCACCGCATCGAAATCGCCGGCGGCTATCTTCGCAAACAGCCGGGCAAGATCCTCGCGACGGTCGGCGACCCGGCCCAGGTCCACCGCTTCGGCAAGAAAATGCCGGATCAGCCCATGGAGCAGGTGGCGGTTGCCGGATATCTTCAGCCCCGGGCGCAACTCCACGGGGGTGTCGACCAGATCGCTGCAGCTGCAGAAAAAGCCCACCCGCGGCCGGCGGACAACCT
>CAYYWK010000140.1:0-7149 GCA_964475345.1 uncultured Desulfobulbus sp. | reverse complement strand
AACCGTTACATCATCCGGTACAAAATAGGGGCTGGTCAGCCACAGGCGGTGCTTTGCCGAATGAATCATGGTGGCGAACAAGGCGCTGCAACCAGGCTTGCAGTCGGCTGGGCCAGTGTTCACTATTGCCACGCTCTGTTCCTCTGATGAGTGCTGCTCTATGACCTTGTTTACCTCAGGAATCTGGCGGGTAGCCCAGAACCAGTCCTTAATAAAACTGAGCTGTATCTGTTGCGTGCCAGGCCCTTCGATTCGTAAATGGGTATCGCGGTAGTGCAGATACTCGTCGGCCAGATTATGGCCACCGATGAAACCGATCCGCCCGTCAACGACAAGCAGCTTTCGATGATTCCGAAAATTGATTTGAAAGCGGTTTCGCCTGCCTTGAGTTGTTTTAAAACCAGACACATGCACCGACTCACTGAGCAATTTTCCTAAAAAGGCTGAAGACAGCTTCCAGCACCCGATTTCATCGTAGAGAAAATACACCTTGACCCCGACGCGGGCCTTGTCGATCAGCGCTTGAATGAACCGCTGCCCGATCACACCATCTTTGATGATATAAAATTGCACCAGAACATAGGACGTCGCTTCCGCAATCGCGGCAAGCATCTCGGTATATGTCCGTTCGGCGTTTATCAGCAGGTCCACCCGATTTCCGGTTGTAAACGGGATGTGGGTCACCCCGTGCACCAGTTTTTCGACGGCATCCAACTCCTCAATGTTTTTTGAAGCCATTGCTGCCATTTGAGAATACCAGGTTGCCAGAGATTCCTCGATATGGGACTCCTTTTCCCGAAGAGCTTCTGCATATCCCAGAAAACGCGTCCGGCCGAATATGAGCTAGAGAGGGATGACAACAAGAGGCAGAGATATCAGCGAGACAGACCAGGCAATGGCAGCTTGTGATGAACGGGGGCGCATCACCGCATCGACTGCGAGAATCACCCCGCCAATTTCGGCTACGGCTAAAACAGCGACAATCACATTCATATCATACTCAACCACAGTATTTCCTTTCTCGGCAGAAGAATGAAGCTTGACGGACTCGGAAAAACCTCAGGTGGAGGCAAGAGAAAGCAACAATATACAGCACAACTCCTGCTGATTGTAGCAATTGATCTGTTATGAAAAAAGCCAAAGCTGCAGGCTGTTAATGGTTGATGAAAGCTGGTGGCACAGCAGGCATTCCCGTCATGATGGAATACTCGCCGAAGAGACGGCATACTCAGGCTCATTCGGTCGTCTTCTTCAATTTTCCTCCGCGGGACCTGCTTTCCATCCTCGCAGTCTGAGGCTGAACAGGAGTAAATTCTTGGAAATACCTGAGAATCTACCCTAAACACTTCACAACAAAAACTAGCTGTTAAACTGTCATCATGGGTACTTGCAGTGAATCTCAGAACACGATCACAGTCCGGGGTCCGACAAAGACGGCGCTGTCATTCGCCAGGGTGGGATCGACTATTTGCAGAGCTGATCCCAAGGTCAGCCATGGTTTTATAGCGAAGTTGAAAAAGGTCTCCAAGCCTTGTACGTCTCGGATATTCAGAAACGTTCAAGGGAGTCCTTCAGATCTCGGCTCAGTTCGACATACTCATCTTCTCCAGTTGCAAAAAACTATTAGTATAAATACGAATAGTTAGAAGCTCGGCAAAAAGCCATGGTACTACCAGGCGTATAATATCCGAGCGACTGAACTTTATTCATCCCGGATACTCGGCGGCACAGCCACTCCGACGGCCAGGAAGACCTTGCCGTAACAACCGACAGCAGCAGAGCGAACCAGCAGCGAACGTCCGCTTTCTAGAACGGTGACATTCTGAAGCGCTTTTGAGGTCACGCATGATATCCGCGCATTCAACCCTGTCGAACATGGAATCGTTCCGATAGAGAATAATGTTGAACAACCTCAATTCTTGCACTGTTGTCAAAAACAGGACAGTATTTAACCGGCCCCGGTTGTCTCGTTGCTTTAATGGTGGTCCCAGTATACAATCGCTGAGTTCCCAGATTTTCATTAACATCTTCAAGCCCGGGAGAATACCGAGATGTCGCCGAAGAAGGGAAAAAAATCGAGAATTCAGGAGATCTGCTGCCGCAAACCGATTCAGTTGAGTATGGCATTGTTGCTGCCTATAGTGATTATCGGAGGATACTTTTACCCAAAAATAGGGTTTACGGTCGTTGGCATGATAACGCTTTTCATGATCCTCTCCAGCCAAAGAGGGAGATTCTACTGCGGCTGGCTCTGCCCGATGGGTGCGTTTCATGAAAGAATATTGACGAAAGTCAGTCTCCACCGCCCGATTCCCCCGATCTACAGGACACCATGGTTTCGCTGGTTCATTTTTCTCATGATGATGAGTTTCATGTTATCCCGTCTCTGGGCCGCGTGGGGTGACCCTGAAGCAGTCGGCGGTGTTTTTAGAATGATGTGGATAGTATCGATGGGTATTGCCATTGGTCTGGGGGTTTATTTTAAGGCAAGGGTCTGGTGCATTCTTTGTCCGATGGGTTCTCTGCAGGGAGTTGCCAGCAAGAACACCTATTTATTAACCGTGGATGACACCTGTGTCGAATGCGGGTTGTGCAGAAAAGTTTGCCCAGTTGATACCTACCCGGGAAGTTATAAAGTTGAGACGGGAACCTCAACGGTACCTTCGATCGACTGTTTACGCTGTTTCAACTGCGTGAACAATTGCCCGAAAGATTCATTGTCTTTTCGAGACCTTGATGAGTAGTTTTGGGATCTTTTTCGGTGTATCGTCTCGAAAGGTCGTTAGCCTCGTTGCCTCATTCGCTCGTCCCGCAGGGGGTTATCACGTAAGTGCGAAGACCGGCACTCGTCTTACCCTGATTTTCTGGGATGGGCAGGTTTCGGGCAATGACGGCTGTAAGGGTACCCTGAATATTTACCCCTCCCTCAATGCCCGCCAGGGACAAGTGCACCTTTGAGTCAACTGTAAATCTGTTGCCGCTACCGGTTTCATACGCGGTGCCGATTGCCCGGCACCCGGCTACGATGGCCGAATTATTCCATGGCTGCAGATCGATCATCGCAAGCCCTTGCCAGGTGGAATCGGATGAAACTCCACAACCGTTACTATCACCCTGCAATCTCAGCATTCATTGATCGGCGAGTGTAATCATAGCGAACGCCGACTTTCGGATCCAGCCGGCCCTGGTGCCATCAAGGTTGACCTGAAAATGGCTCAAATTCATTTCGGCATCAACCTTTGTTCTGCGAATTCTCGAGACAACGTCGAGAGGATGAGACCCATTGATGACGAGATATGTGCCGGTGAGATCGACAATCTGCGACTTGTCCCCCGCATCGATATTGCCGGCCTGGCTCTTGTCAAGTGAATGTCTATTTCGGGAAAGAATAATACTTCCAGCGAGTTATTTTGACAACCTCGTCACTAGCAAACTGTTCCAGGATATCAGGTGGCAGATCGGAAATCGAAAACGTATCTCCCTCTGGGCTTGTCGATCGAAATACGACACTTTCGGCCCGTCTTTTGGAACCAGAATTGAGAAGCTCGAATATCAGGATCCAGACAACGGCTTTTTCTACTCTGGTAACGGCTGGAAAATGTTTCTTCACCAGGATGATCGCCAGTAGAACATATTCCTGCACAGGATTTCCGTCCTTTATTGCAAAGTCAATGGGAGGAATACAGAGCAGCAGATCGATTCGGTCAACGAAGTCTCGTGCTTTGGGCAGTTCCGATTCCTTTAATTCCAACTTGACCTTGCGACGCCATCTTTCGGCAAAATCCAGGTAGGAAACGCTATCTTGAACGTCATCAAGCACGTTTTTCACGCTTGGTGACGAGAGCAAGGCGGAGGCGGCAAAGAAAAAAACCGCCCGGCCCAGGTGATGACTCTCCTGCCCTGTGTGGAAAACACCATCCCAGAGGGGGGCAAGCAGGTTGGGAAAGATGTAGCTTCCATCGACCTTACCGTCCACTTCATCCAGGAGAACAAATGGTAATTTCCCCTGAAGGTTGATTGATTGGATTCGCTGAAAGATGGAAAACAGATCATCAAGGGTTCGGAAAGAGGCCACATGATATTCCAGGAACTCGGTCTCGGCAGCGATCTGTTTGGACAGTTCCTTCACGAGAAACGATTTCCCGCTTCCGGGAGTTGCTGCCAGGAGCAGGTTGAGTGGACGGGATGGTTTTTCCCGCTTGACATAGTTTTTGACGGTTTGCTCCAGGGCAGACAGCTCTTTCTTGAATCCTTCGGTGCAGGTAATGAAACGACCGATCGTTCCGGCAATATGGAGCGGTTCATCGTACGATCGTGAGGCATCCGGTCGATCGTGATCATTGCCGTGCTGCTCCAGCCAGACCTTCTTTATTTCATCGAGCAGAAATTCGTTGTCTCTTTCTACGAGAATGAGTGCTGGATCCATTGAATACCCTCAAAATTTTAACCTCAAGTGAATCAACAAAAAACGTGCAAACCGATAATCAGGTTAAAGTGGCGCTCTGGCAGGACAACTCAATCCCTCACAAGAATATACCTCTTGAGGAGAATGCCAGACCGACGAGGCATAATTCCAGTCCTGGAATGGCTGCAGGGACCAAGTCCGGCCGCTAGATATCGAAGAATGCTTCATCACAGGTATAAACAGCGCGGTGGCAAGTCGACACTTTTTCAGTCTCCCCTGAAAAAGCCTCTTCCGACGAAAAGACATCCACGCCTGTCCGTTTAAGTTACTCATTCAAGACGATTTTCGCATCAGAAAGGCAAGAGTGATGAAATATCAGGTGCTTCGATCATCCAAAAAAGGACCTTTCCGCCGCAAAAATGTTCAAGAACCTCGTTTTGGATTGATTGTTGAATTCAGTATGTTGAATGTACATCGGGAATACCTGGTAGCACAGTATCTCTGGTGACTTTAAAAAGCAGCCAGATTGAAAAGAGAAGTACTGTCAACTCCGCACTCAATGTGAAAAGCAGAGAAGCGAGACTGACTGCATCCATGGCGGAAAGTGTATGGCCTGGGCTACTGCCCGCCGTAGCGACAGGAATGCCAGTCTGGGGTGTGGCAAGGAGCACGAAGAGAAATCTGATGACAGCACTGACCATTAACATCATTGAAAAAAAAACGCCAACGACACTTGCCCACAAACCGGTCCAGATAGTTTTTGTCACAGAATTCTGAGACGGCCGCCGTTCAGGTGCCGCTATTCTGGGCGCAAGTTTTGTATAGCGATAAAACCAGAAGGTGGTGAAGAGCATAACCAACAGGCTTCCATTCGATAAATAGGCACTCAAATCAATTCCCTTGGATGTAATCGTTTCAGAACTTTTGACAAAAAGAACGTAAAACAATAAAAAGACCGGTAAAGTTAACAGCACCAGTTGTATCCAGAACCCAATCCAGCCTAGACGAAGGAAATGCTTTGCGAGTTTTTCCGGATCCTTCGGTTCCCACATTCTATCAGTATCTTTTGACACGATTTCCTTCCCATTATTTTCCGTTTATTAAACAGATGCCTAATTATTCAGACACTCTTCCGAAAAGAACGATGAAATGTGGAATTTCGTCATTTTCCAATGATATTTAAAATAACAACTTAACTCCGGTTACGTCCACAGACGTTTTTCACCTCAAGAAAAAGATTCTACTCTTCAATGAGATGAAATCGTAAAAAAATTTCGGGTTTTCTGGTGCCTGTAGTCATTAAGGCATAATGATCTTGAAACGGGCTGTATTTTACCGAATAGCACGAACACAGCCTGTAGAGCACAGAACAGTGAATGCGACAAGAGCTCTGAGAGATTCTCCCGTCGACCGATTCAGGGCTTGTCCGATTCGCTTGCCGTCAGAACTCTTTCACCATCGGCGCGATGAACATCCAGCATTCCTCGTATGATTTTCCAGGTCGCAGCACTTTGTATCGCGCGGAGGAACTGCTGTTCCTGAACCATCACCGTCTCTTCACAGGCCCTGCGAGTTGTTGCCAGAGGTTGGATCGTCAGCGCGTTTTCCGCCACTGTGAACGTACCCTGAAAGCTGTTGCACCCACTGCTGCCCGAAACCTGCCCACTCTGGAACATCAAGGTGAGACGGGTACCGATCTTTGGGCTGACCACCGCCTGCCGTCCGTTGTTGTAACCGGTCACCTCCCATTCGACACCCTCCAACCGGGAGGGCTCCTGTCGCTCGAACCGAAGTGCGTCTCCTCCGTTTTCCGGCGTCAGGATCAGATCATTTCCGGCAACGGAGATATTCAGTTTCCCCGAAAAAGACTGAAGGAAAAGGCTCTCGACTGACATCGCCGGCTCCGGACAGGCCATCATTGAGCCGCCCAGCGTGCCGAGGACGAGTTTTTCACCTTGCAAGGTGTACTCCCCGGTGAACTGATTGCAACCGGAGAAACCGTGCACCCGGCCGGCTGTAAAATTCACCGTCACTGCATTTCTCCCCTTGTCGACAGGTAACGTCTCGCCAGGTAAAACGGCCCGCCATGTTCCATTCTCCAGACTCGCCGCAACAACCGGCGCCTCGGTTACGCGGCAGCAACCGGCATAATTGCTGCCTTCCGGCAGTGAAACGACAACCGAATAAGGATGAACGGTATCCGACATGCTGTCGCTGCACGCACCCTCGCGCAGAAAGGCCACCAGTTCCCCACCGTCGGGAAGCGTTGCCTGACCGCGCCAGACCGATTCCTTTCGAGGCACCAGCGTACTGGCAATGCCACGGTAGTCAATAACCAAAGAATCGGGGGTCGAGAAATGCGCCTTTCCCGTCTCGGTGAGATCAAGGCGCCAGGATGGTTCATTCCCAAAACAGATCAGTGATGGTTCCTGAGCACAGGCTGCTGTGACTACCGCAACCAAGCCGACCAGCGCCAGCGGCCAAGCAATTGGTTTCACGTCGATACCCCCCTCATGTTGTAAGCTGTCACCAATGAAGTACCCAATCGAAATAGTATTGCATCCTGTTTTTTTTTGGAAGAATCAGGATACGCCGGGAACAGTTTGTCACCTCTATGCTGCTTGAAAAAGTGATTCTATCACTATCGACCTCATGGTGTCTTGTCGTATCAATAGCTCATGCCCCTTTCCAAAAAAAAATCTGATTACCACTAAAACACAGCCACTGTCGTTTTCCGGTTTGGT
>CAYYWK010000139.1:4713-7199 GCA_964475345.1 uncultured Desulfobulbus sp. | reverse complement strand
CCGCGCCGTCGAGACGCGCCGCTGGTCGCTCGACCTCACGCTGACCTGGCGCGGTCGAGCGCTTGCCGAGCGCTTCACCAGCCAGACCCTCTTCCCCACGATCGGCGCGTGGCGCACCCTCGCCGCGCCGTCCGACAGCCCCTTGCGCTTGAAGGTGGCCGCCCGCGCCTAACCAATCGGGCGGCAGCCGCCGGAGGGCTTTTTTGCCGGCCGGCCTTGCCAATTCGTCTCTCCTGACTATGGTGTCCTGGCGGAGCCTATCGGCCCGTCGTCCAATCCCGGGAACCACGAGAAACCGCATGGAGACGCTTGAGAAAAACGGCAGGGCCATCATCGAATTCACCGTCCACTGGCTGGAGCATGACATCTCCCATCAGGACAGCACCTGGGCGGACCCGGTCAGCATCTGGCGCGACGTTCTCGACCCGGAGCTGGTGCGCGGTCTTCTCGGCCAGGGCATCGGCGGCCAGGCGGCCGTCGCCGTCCCGGCAGCGCAATTTCCCCGGCCGTTTGACCCAAAGAGGAAGATCGCCATCCGGCCGGAACAGTTCCGTGGCCACGACCGTTTCGGCAACGACATCGAACTGCGGCAGGGCCGCTATTACCCGCAGGGCCAGCTGCTGGGAGTCGACGGCGTCTTTTCGGTGTCGACGTCTCCCTGCCGCTTTCTCGGCGGCCGGGACGACCTGCTGCTCTTTGATCTCAACCACCCGCTGGCCGGCCGCGACCTGCAGCTGCAGGCCACCATCAGGGCCATCCACGACGGCATCCGGGAGCGTGGCGGTCGCTGCGAGGACTGGCTGGAAAAGATCACCGCCGGCGGCCCGGGCATGCAGTCCCTGCTTGCAAAGGGGCAGCTGTCGCAGTTGTCCGCGGAGGACCTGGTGCGTACCGACCAACGGCCCGACCAGTTCTTCTACAAGCAGCCGCGGTTGGTCCACCACCTCGACAGCAGCGCCCGCCGGGCCATCAGCGACCTCTACGGCCGGCTGATCCCGGAGGACGCCCGCATCCTCGACCTGATGGGCAGCTGGGACTCTCACCTCCCGGAAGACCAAGTGTTCGAGAGCCTGACCGTGCTCGGGATGAACGACAAGGAACTGCGGCACAACACCAGGGCCAGGAAGACCGTCGTTCACGACCTGAACGCATTGCCGCAGCTGCCCTTCGCCGACGCCGCCTTCGACGCGGTGATCTGCACCGCATCGATCGAATACCTGACCAGGCCGCACGCCGTTATCGCCGAAATCCACCGGGTGCTGCGCAGCGACGGCCTGGCGGCCATCGCCTTCTCCAACCGCTGGTTCCCGCCCAAGGCCATAAGGATCTGGTCGCAGCTCCACGACTTCGAACGCCTCGGACTGGTGACCGATCTGCTGGCGGCACACGGAGGTTTCCGCAGCCTGTCGACCTTCAGCCGCCGGGGGCTGCCGCGCCCGGACGACGATCCGCACCAGGAGCTGCCGTTCTCCGACCCGGTCTACGTGACCTGGGGACGTGCAGACTGACCGGCGGGATATCGGCACGGACACTCAGCAGCGGGGACGAAACGAAACAATGTACACCCTTGAACGCGAGCAATGGCTGGCGGCCCCTGCCGACCAGGTCTGGGAGTTCCTCCAGAACCCCGCCCACCTCGACCGGATCACCCCGCCGGACCTGCGGTTCTCGATCATCTCAGAGACCCCCGCCGTCATGTACGACGGACTGATCATCGAGTACCGGATCGCCATCCCGCTGCTCGGCAGTCACGCCTGGATCACCGAAATCAAGCACGTCCGGCCCGGCCGCTCCTTCGTCGATGAACAGCGGCTCGGCCCCTACCGCTTCTGGTATCACTACCACGCCATCGAGGCTGCAGACGGCGGCACCCGGATGCGCGACCAGGTCAGCTACCAGCCGCCCTTCGGCCCGCTGGGCCGCCTGCTCCACCCCCTCTATATCCGCCCCACCCTCGAGAGAATCTTCGACTACCGCCGCCAGCGGCTGCAGCAGCTGCTGAAAGAGGCGACCCGGCAACCGGCGGGGGGCTGACAGGACAGCGCCATCCGTTCAGGCCCGTCGTCATTCCTGCCGCCCATACCCGCCGCCGCCGGGAGTCTCGATGACGATGCAGTCCCCCGGCCCCACCTCCGCCATGGCATTGCCGGCAAGTTCGACCAGCGTCCCGTCGACCCGCTGCAAGGTGTTGCGCCCTCTCTCCCCGGCCGCGCCGCCGGCCAGGCCGTACGGGTCGGTGGTGCGGTGCGAGGTGAGCAGGGTTGCCGTCATCGCCTCGAGAAAGCGCAGCCGCCGGACCACCCCGTCCCCGCCCTTGAACCGTCCCGCCCCGCCCGAGCCGCGACGGATCGAAAACTCTTCCACCCGCACCGGAAACCTCGCCTCCAGCACCTCCGGGTCGGTCATCCGGGTGTTGGTCATATGGCTGTGGACCGCATCGGTGCCTGGATGGTCCGGGCCGGCGCCGGTGCCGCCGCAGATGGTCT
>CAYYWK010000139.1:0-4703 GCA_964475345.1 uncultured Desulfobulbus sp. | reverse complement strand
GAGGAAGTTGTTCATTGTCCCCTGTGAGGAGGCGAGCACCCCGAGGGCACCGTAGAGGGCGTCGGTGACGGCCTGTGAAATCTCGGTGTTGCCGGCGATCACCGCCGCAGGGTAGCGGGGGTTGAGCATCGAGCCTTCTGGGATGACGAGTGACAGCGGTTTCAGACAGCCCTCGTTGAGCGGGATGTCATCGTCAACCAGGGTGCGGAAGACGTAGAGCACCGCCGCTCGGCAGACCGCCCGCGGGGCGTTGCCGTTGCCGGGATGCTGGGGCGAGGTGCCGGTGAAGTCGATGGTCGCCTCTCGGGCGGCACGATCCACCCGGATCGCCACCCGGATCTCGCTGCCGTTGTCGAGCGGGTAGGTGAACGCCCCGTCCCGCAGCACCGCCAGCACCCGTCGCACCGACTCCTCGGCGTTGTCCTGGACATGGCCCATATAGGCGCTGACCGTCTCCAGACCGAAGTGATCGATCATTCCCAGCAGTTCCCTGACGCCGGTGGCGTTAGCCGCGACCTGGGCCCCGAGGTCGGCCAGGTTCTGGTCGATGTTGCGGCAGGGCCAGGGGCCGGAGGCCAGAAGCCGCCTGGTCTCTTCCTCACGCAGCCGGTTTTCGCGCACCAGCAGCCAGTTGTCGATGACCACCCCCTCTTCCTCGATGTGCCGGCTGTCCGGCGGCGAGGAACCCTGGGTGCGGCCGCCGATGTCGGCATGGTGG
Source organism: uncultured Desulfobulbus sp. (assembly GCA_964475345.1). Classification (GTDB taxonomy): domain Bacteria; phylum Desulfobacterota; class Desulfobulbia; order Desulfobulbales; family Desulfocapsaceae; genus Desulfoprunum. Next base: position 3,985 of record CAYYWK010000139.1, on the reverse strand, counting down.
CCGCGGGAGCCGACAAAGAACAGGAGTTCCTTTCCTTCCTCGTCAAAGCAGGGGGTGACGACGGTGACGTCCGGCAGGTGGGTGCCGCCGTTGTAGGGGGCGTTGAGCATGTAGACGTCCCCCGGTTGCATGGTCCGGCGGTTGCCGGCGATGATCGCCCTGACCGACTCCCCCATCGAGCCGAGGTGGACCGGCACGTGCGGGGCGTTGGCCACCAGGTTGCCGTCGCGGTCGAAAAGGGCGCAGGAGAAGTCGAGGCGCTCCTTGATATTGACCGAAGAGGCGGTATTGGCAAGGGTGACGCCCATCTGCTCGGCAATGGCCATGAACAGGTTGCCGAAGACCTCGAGCAGCACCGGGTCGACCGCGGTGCCATGGCGCTCCGGTCGTGGTATGTCCCCGCTTCGTTCCAGGATGAGATGCCGGTACGGGTTGACCGTCGCCTGCCAGCCGGCATCGACGACGATGGTGCCGGTGTCCTCGGCGATGATCGCCGGTCCCGCCAGAAGCTGCCCGGGAAGCAGTCCCCCCCGCTCAAAGAGCGGGATTTCCCGCCAGCCGCCCCCACACCACATGGCCACCGATTGAGCTGCCCGCGGCTGATGATCTGCGGGCGGCGCAGCAGCCTCGTCCTCGCCCCCGGCCATTCCAACCGCCTCCACCGTCAGCGATTCGACGATCAGCGGCCGACCTGCCGGAATATAGCCGTAACGCAGCCGGTGCAGGGTCTCGAAGGCTACGCGCATGGCTTTCTGCGTGCCGAGAGGCACCGGCAGCGAGGCGTCGCTGCCCCGATAGCGGAGATGGACTGTGCGGCGCACGCTGACGGCATCCATCCTGACCCCCTGCGAACGGACCTCTTCGCCGGCCTCGCTGCACAGCGGTTCGGCCAGCGCCGCCAGGCTCCGTTCAAGGTCCGGAGGATCAAAGGGACGCTCCACCTGGAGTTGGCGCAGGGCGCGGATATCGGCAAGCCCCATGCCATAGGCGGAAAGAACCCCGGCCAGCGGGTGGATGAAGATTTGCCGGATGCCGAGGGTCTCGGCCACCGGGCAGGCGTGCTGACCGCCGGCCCCGCCGAAGCACTGCAGGGTGTAGGCAGTGACGTCATGCCCGCGCTGCACCGAGACCTTCCTGATAGCGTTGGCCATGTTGCCGACGGCTATCCGCAGAAAACCCTCGGCAACCCGTTCCGGCTCGAGATGCTCCCGCCCGGTGGCCGCGGCGATCTCTCCGGCAAGCTCGGCAAAGCGCCTCCGCACCACCTCCGTATCCAGCCCCGCGTCGCCGCCCGGACCGAAAACCCTGGGGAATCTGTCGGCCTGGATGCGTCCGAGCAGGACATTGGCGTCGGTGACCGTCAGCGGCCCTTTGCGACGGTAGCATGCCGGCCCCGGATCGGCGCCCGCCGACTGCGGCCCGACCCGGTAGCGGCTGCCGTCAAAGCGCAGCAGCGACCCGCCGCCGGCGGCAACGGTATGGATATGCAGCATCGGCGCCCGCATCCGTACCCCGGCGACGATCGTCTCGAAGCTGCGTTCATAGTCGCCGTCATAGTGGGTGACATCGGTGGAGGTGCCTCCCATGTCGAAGCCGATCAGCCGACTGAACCCTGCTTTGGCAGCCGTCTGCGCCATCCCGACCACCCCTCCGGCAGGCCCTGAAAGCACCGCATCTCGGCCCCGGAAGAGACCGGCGGTGGCCAGGCCGCCGTTCGACTGCATGAACAGCAGCCGGGGCGGGGCACTGCCGGCCGACAGCCGTCTGGCCACCCGGTCGATGGAACGCCGCAGCAGCGGCGTCAGGTAGGCATCGACGACGGTGGTGTCGCCCCGCGCCACCAGCCTGATCAGCGGACTGACCCGGTGGCTGGCGGAGATCTGGGAAAAGCCGACGCCGGCGGCGATTTCGGCGATCAGCTCCTCGTGCCGCGGGTAACGGTAGCCATGCATCAGGACGATGGCCACGGAAGCTATGCCGGTGCGGTACACCCTTCGCAGTTCCCGCTCGACATGCCCCGCATCGAGGGGGATGACGACGTTTCCGCCGGCGTCCAGCCTCTCGACGGCCTCCACCACTTCCTCGTGGAGCATTCCCGGCAGGACGACATGCCGGGCAAACAGCTGCGGCCTGTTCTGGTAGCCGATCCGCAGGGCGTCGCCGAAACCGCGGGTGACGACCAGCAGGGTCGGCTCGCCGCGCCGCTCGAGCAGGGCGTTGGTGGCGACGGTGGTGCCCATCCGCACCTCGGCGATGCAGCCGCCGTCAAGCTCGGCACCGGCATCCAGGCCCAGCAGCGTCCTGATCCCGTGGACGGCGGCATCCTCGTAGAGGTCGGGGTTCTCCGACAGATACTTGCCGGTGACGACGGCGCCGTCGGGGCGGCGGGCGACGACATCGGTAAAAGTGCCGCCGCGGTCGATCCAGAAGCGCCATCGGCCGCAGGCATTGGGGTGTTTCTCAGTCAATCGGCGTGCTCCCTTGAAAAAATTCCCGGTATCGGAGCTGTATTTCCCCTCAAACCGTGCCTATACTATCTCGGATGGCGGATTTCTTCCCCCTGTGGTACATTGCCGTGGCAATTGTACCCCAGCCGGGGCGTGCATGCCCGCCAAAATCCCTGCCGGGCACCTGCAGGAGCCGGCAGCGCAGCGAGAACCGTCACAGCCACAAGGTACCGTCCCCATGAGTATCCGCACGATTGTTGAATATCCGGCCCCCGTCCTCCGCCAGCCGACCAGGGCCGTCACCGTCTTCGACGATGAATTGAAGCAGCTGGCCGAGGACATGGCCGAAACCATGTACGCCGCACCCGGCATCGGTCTGGCCGCGCCGCAGATCGGCGAGTCCCTGAAGCTGATCGTCGTCGACATGAGCAAGGAAAAGGAAGGCAAACGCCACTTCATGGCGATGGTCAACCCCGAGATCATCAGGAAGGAGGGGCACCAGCTCGACGAGGAAGGCTGCCTCAGCGTCCCCGAACTGACCTCGAAGGTCAGACGGTTTAGGAGGATCGCCGTCAGTTACCAGGATCTCGCCGGCAACAGCCACGAGATCGAGACCGAGGACCGCTTCGCCGTCGTCCTCCAGCACGAGATCGACCACATCAACGGCATCCTCTTCATCGATCACCTGAGCCCGCTGAAACGGGCCCTGTACAAGAAGAAGGTCAAGAAGTGGCACGCAGAGGCCGCCTGAGATGACAAAACCGCTGCGGATCGTCTTCATGGGCACCCCGGATTTTGCCGCAGCCAGTCTGCAGGCGCTGCTGGACGGGCCGGACGAGGTGGTGGCCGTCGTCAGCCAGCCCGACCGGCCGAAAGGGCGCGGCAAGAAACTGAGCCCGCCACCGGTTGCGCTGCTGGCTGAAAAGCACGGTCTGCCGGTACTGCAGCCGCTGAAGATCCGCACCGAAGCCTTCCGCGACGAGCTCCTCGCCTTCCGCCCGGACCTGCTGGTGGTCACCGCCTACGGCCGCATCCTGCCGCCCTCCCTGCTCCAGCTCGCCCCGCTGGGCGCCATCAACGTCCACGGCTCGCTCTTGCCCCGGCACCGCGGCGCGGCCCCGATCCAGTGGGCGATCATCAACGGCGACCGGGAGGTCGGGGTGACGATCATCCAGATGGACGAGGGCATGGACACCGGCGATATCCTGCTGGCTGCAGCCACCACCGCCGCCCCGGAGGAGACCGCCGGCAGCCTGTTCGTCAAGCTGGCCGAACTCGGCGGGCGGACCCTGCTGGACGCCTTGGAGCGCCTGAAGGAGGGCAACCTTCCCCGCGTTCCCCAGGACCACAGCCTGGCTACCAACGCCCCGATGCTCAAAAAGGAGGACGGCATCCTCGACTGGAGCCTGCCGGCCGACCGCCTGCACTGCCTGATCCGCGGTCTCGACCCCTGGCCGGCCGCTTCCTGCCGGATAAACGGCCTGCGCTGCAGCCTCTTTGCGCCGGAAGTGCTCCACAAGACCGTTCCCGCTGCCCCG
>CAYYWK010000138.1:0-7230 GCA_964475345.1 uncultured Desulfobulbus sp. | reverse complement strand
CCTGCGGGAAAAACTCTTCCCCGAACTGCCAGCGGCCTGGAAACTCTTTTCAGACGACGGCGACTGGGAACGCATCGAGGCGGCCCGCAGCTCCTGCTGGCTGCGCAACCGGGTGATCGCCCGGGAGATCGGCGAGGCCGGCCGGATGATCGGCGAGGCGGATGATGCGGCGATCGTAACCCGCTTCAGGGCCCGGGTCCTGCGCCCGCTGGGACTCGATACCGAGGAATCTTCCTGAAACGCCTTCTCATTTTCCACCGGCATCTTGTCCAAACCGGCCAAAGGGGTGTACAGTCTCTGAAGAGTCAACTGCGCCGGGTTGGCCGGCACTCTGCAGGTGCTCATCCGCAGGAGGAACGGCGCATCTTCACGGGACGGGAGGAGAGAAATGTTCGAATCGGCTGAACTTGGTCACAGGATCAGGAAATCGGTTTACGAAAAAGAGGTCCCGCAGCTCAGGGCCGCCCTGCTCAATGCCCAGCTGGAGCTTGCGAAATCGGCGGGCTTCCCGGTGATCATCCTGATCGGCGGCCTCGACGGCGCCGGCCGCGGTGCCACCGTCAACCTGCTCAATGCCTGGATGGACCCCCGCCACATCCAGACCCACGGCATGGGCGAACCCTCCGACGAGGAACTCGACCGGCCGATGATGTGGCGCTTCTGGCGGGCGCTGCCACCGAAAGGCAAGATCGGCGTCTTTCTCGGCTCCTGGTATACCTGGCCGATCCTCAACCGGGTCAGCGGCGCCACCAAGGCCGCGGACCTCGACCAGAGTCTGGAGCGTGCCAGACGGCTCGAACAGATGCTGGTGGACGAGGGGGCCCTGCTGATCAAGTTCTGGCTCCACCTTTCGAAGGAAAAGCAGAAGAAGCGCCTGAAGGCACTGGAAAAAGATCCCCTCACCCGCTGGCGCGTCACCGAACGCGACTGGCAGCGCCTCAAGGATTACGAAAAATTCCAGGAGGTCCACGAAAGCGTCATCCGCCATACCAGCACCGCCCTGGCCCCCTGGCTGATCGTCGAGGGCGAGGACGACTGCTACCGCAATCTCACCGTCGGCAAGGTCATTCTCAAGGCCATCGAGGAGCGGCTGGCGCTCGACACATCGCCGCCGGCAAAGATTCTCGCGCCGCCGCTGCTTCCGCCGATCGACAATCTGCACATCCTGAAGACGCTTGATATGGGGCAGAGGCTGGAAAAAGACCAGTACCGGGTCAAACTCGAGAAATACCAGGGCCGGCTCAACGCCCTGACCCGCCACCCGAAATTCCGCTACATGTCGCTGATCGCGGTGTTCGAGGGCAACGACGCCGCCGGCAAGGGCAGCAGCATCCGCCGGGTCACCGGGGCGCTGGACGCCCGCTGCTACCAGGTCATCCCCATCGCCGCCCCCACCGAGGAGGAACGCGCCCAGCCCTATCTGTGGCGGTTCTGGCGGCACCTGCCACGCAAGGGCCGGGTCGCCATCTTCGATCGCTCGTGGTACGGCCGGGTGCTGGTGGAGAGGATCTAGGGCTTCTGCAGCGAGGCCGAATGGATGCGGGACTAAGGCGAGATCAACGACTTCGAGGCGCAGATGGTCAGGCTCAGCCTGCTGGTGGTCAAATTCTGGCTGACGATCACCAAGGACGAGCAGCTGCGCCGCTTCGAGGACCGGCAGCAGACGCCCTTCAAGAGCTTCAAGATCACCGAGGAGGACTGGCGCAACCGCGACAAATGGCAGCTCTACGAACAGGCGGTCTGCGACATGGTCGACCGCACCAGCACCCTGCTCGCCCCGTGGACCCTGGTGGAGGCCAACGACAAGAACTTCGCCCGCATCAAGATCCTGAAAACCCTCTGCGGGAGGATCGAGGAAAAGCTGGAAGAGCTCGACAAGGAAGGGGTCGACTACCTCGACAGGCCCCGCAGAAAGGGGCATTGAACAGGCGGTGCAGAGGATGACGGACAACGGCGGCAGCCCGGACACATCGCAGGCCCAACCGCGCCTGGGACGGATCGGCAGCCGCCCCCTGTGGGTGCTGCAGCTCTCCTTCCTGATCAGGGCCGCCCACCAGGTGGGGGCCGCCGTCTTCCTGTCCTACTGGCTGATTGAAGGCTCACCGGCGCTGTCCGCCGGCTATCTGCGGCTCGTCTACGGCACCGGCATCGCCCTGGTTCTCACCGAATGGCTACGCCACCGCCAGCTGTACCGGGAGGTCTCCGGGCTGGCCACGTTCCTGAAGCTTGCTCTCCTGGGACTCGGCGCGCACGGCATCATCGCCCAGAAATATTCCGTCCTGCTGGCCTTCGTGCTGGCCGCCCTCGCCGCCCATGCCCCGAAACTGGTCAGGCACCGGCTGATCTTCTGATCCTAGCGAATACATTGCGGCACCCGGGCCAGAAAAACCGGAATCCCCCCTATTTTCTTGCTTTTCTGCTCGGCGCTTTCTATGTTTGCCTGAAAATACCGCAGGATATCCTGGATCACCAACCTTAGGGGAGATACCGTGGCACAGAAACGGGAAAGCACCGAGATCAGGCAGCAGCAGATTATCGACGCCGCCGCCGTGCTGATCTTCAAGCACGGCAGCGAGCACCTGACCGTCAAGCGGATCGCCGCCCAGGTCGGCATCTCCGAGGCGGCCATTTATCGGCACTTTCCAAGCAAAAAAAGCATTCTCTCCTTTCTGCTCAGCCATATTGAGGACGCCCTCCTCGAGGACCTCTCCCCGAAGGGCCTGGCCGACCAGCCGATCAGCCTCGAGATCATCGAGAAGACCATCCGCAACCATTTCACCAGGATCGACATGCGCAACGGCATATCCTTCCAGGTCATCGCCGAGATCATCAGCCTCGGCGACAGCAGCCTGAACAAGCAGGCCTCCTCGACCATCCGCAGCTACATCAACCGCCTGAAAGTGCTCCTCGCGGACGGCGTGCGGGACGGCGCCGTCCGCCCCGACATCGACCTGGACGCCTCGGCCACCCTGCTCTTCACCCTGATCCAGGGACTGGTGAACATCTGGTCCCTCAGTCCAGGAAGTTTCAAGCTGGTGGACAGGTACGCCTCCCTCTGGCAGGTCTATCGCGAAGCCATCGCCAATCGCTGATCTCCCGCTTCCCCCTGTTTCGCGGGCCGGCAGCGTCCCCAGACATCTCGCTCAATCCGCACGCGCCGGACCGGCAGTCGCCCCGCCAGAAAATCAGCGGCTGTAAAATCCTTTGACACGTGAGTAAACGTTTACTATTATGTTTGCGTACGATCACTTACATCGCGGGCGGCGTCATTCCTCGTCTGGCATGCGCCGCTTCAGCATTCCCACCGCCCAGGCACCCTTTCCCGCCGCTGCGAAGCCGCGCGACACACAGGGAGGATTTCATGGAATACATCTACACGGCAATTATTCTCGTCATCGTGGTGGCAGCAATGATCTTCATCAAATCCCTGAGCCTGGGTGCCGGGCTGACCATCTCCCTGGTCGCCCCGCTGATCCTGCTGGCCATATACAGCCTGGCCCGGACCCAGCCCCGGAAAAGCACACCCGACGACCGGAAATAACCCTTTCCCGCAGCGCTTCCATTTTTACCGCCTGTTCTTATTGTGAGAGAAAGATCTCTTGCACAGGAGGGACGCAATGAAAGCGACCATCATCACGTACATGCTGCTCTGCGCAATGCCGCTGTCCACAACGGCGGCTGCCCCCGTTGCCTCCGGACATTCCGGCGATACTGCCTTCATGGTCGAAGAAGTGGCAAGCGGCCTCGGCACCGTCTGGGGAATGGCCTTCCTTGCCCCCAACAACCTGCTTTTCACCGAAAAGGAAGGCTGGGTCAGGCGGATTGATCTCGCCACCGGCAGGATCGACGACATCGGCGGGGTCCCGCCGGTCCGGGACCGCGGCCAAGGCGGGCTGCTCGACATCGCTGTGCCCCCGGATCACGCCGATGCCGGCTGGATCTATTTCACCCTGGCCAGGGAGCGCGACGGCCAGGGCATCACGGTGCTGGCCCGCGCCCGTCTCGAAAAGAACAAACTGACAGGCTGGCAGGATCTGCTGGCAACGGAATCGGCCTCAGGGGCCGACGTCCATTTCGGTAGCCGGATCGCCTTCGACGACCGCGGCCATCTCTATTTTTCGGTGGGCGACAGGGGCAACAGGGCCAATGCCCAAGATCTCCTCAGCCACGCCGGCAAGATCCTCCGTCTCAACCGCGACGGCACGGTGCCGCAGGACAACCCGCTGGTCGGCGGCACAGGGCTTCCCGAAATCTGGAGCTATGGCCACCGCAACCCGCAGGGCCTGTTCTGGGACAGCGGGCGCGGCATCCTCTGGGCCAGCGAACACGGCCCGCGCGGCGGCGACGAGATCAACCGCATCGAGTCCGGCCGCAACTACGGCTGGCCGGTGGTCTCCCACGGCAAGGAGTACTGGGGGCCGGTACCGGTGGGCGAGGGGACCAGCAAGGCGGGAATGGTGGACCCGGTACAGGTGTATATCCCGTCGATCGCCCCCGGCAGCCTGCTGCTCTACAGCGGAGAAGCCTTCCCGCAGTGGCGGGGCAGCCTCTTTTCCGGCGCCCTGGCCCTGACCCACCTCAACCGGCTGGTGCTGGACGACGACATGCGGCCGGTCAGGGAGGAGAGATTGCTCGAGGATCTCGACGAACGGATCAGGGCTCTTGCCCAGGGCCCGGAGGGCTACCTCTACCTTTCCACCGACAGCGGCCGGATCCTGGTGCTGAAACCGGACGACAGGGGAAAGTGAACAAGCCATAAGGCCCGGATACTGTACTTCAAACCTGCAAAGGGCAGAGGTGTGCTCAACTGATGCTGACTCCTGGTGCAGGGCGCGCCGCTGCTGTGACAGGCGCCGCGGTTCCGGGAACACTGCAGCAGCGCCTGCTATCCGGACAACGGCAGGGTCCCGGTCCCGAAACCCGGCAGGCAGGAGATCAGGAGTCCCCCGCCCCCAGAACTAGTTGATGCCCTTCGCCAGTTCCTCGGCCTCGGCAAAGGCCCTTTCCATGTCCGGCAGATGCGTCGTATCGGGGACAACCTGGATATAGCGGACGACACCCTGCCCGTCGACGAGGATAACGGCCCTCGCCAGCAGCCGGGAACTCTCGATCAACAAGCCGACCGATCTGCCGAACTCCCCTTCCCTGTAATCGGAGAGATATTCGATATCCTGCAGCCCGGCTTCCTCCGCAAAGCGGACCTGGGCAAACGGCGTGTCGCGGCTGATGGTGATCCGCCTGACGGCCGCCGGCAGCCTGTCGCCCTGCTCGCCGAGAACGTGGGTCTGTTCCTCGCAGACTGTGGTGTCGATGGACGGAACGATGCTGAGCAAGAGGACCCTGCCCCGGTTGTCGGCAAGGTTGACCGGTCGCATGGTCGCGGCATCGATCAGGCGTGTATCGGGCAGTTTCTGCCCGACCCGGATACCTGTGCCGGTCAGGGCCAGCACCTCGCCTTTCCTGGAAACCTGCGTCCCCGGGACACTGCTCTGCGAATCGACGACCAGCGGGGCCTGCTTCGCCCCGCAGGCTATCAGCAGCACTGCGGACAGGCATGCTGCGGCATACGTGATGTATCGTGGAGACATGGCGTACCTCCCATGTGTCGATATTGTCCTGTGTCGGTTTTCCGCCGGGAATCGGGGCCCGTCTTCGGCCCCGGGGAGCGGCGGAGAAGCCTTTTCCCGGCGGCATCGCGCCGCAGTCCGGACTCACCCGGACACTGCGGCCTTCATATACAACAGTAATCCCCTTTTGCCCGTGGTCAACAAGAGGAGGGAGCAGCGGGTGGTGTCGCCGACCGCCTATGTCGTTCGCCGCAGGATATCGTTGACCCGGCCTCCGGTGAGCGGCGGCTCGGTGGTGAGGATGACCCGGTCGCCCGGGTTGGCGCGGCTCAGGTACGCAAAGCGTTCGTCCTGCATCGCGGTGATCCTGACGGGCAGGACGTCGATGCCGCTGCCCATGAGCTCCGCCACCTCCCCGGCGGTCAGGGTGTTGCGGACTTCGACCAGCGGTTTGGCGCCGGCCTGCCGGATCACCGCCACCGGCTCGCAGGGCTGGGTGGCGCGTGGCGCCCCGTAGAGCATTTCCTCCGCACCCGGCCGCTGCCGCAGGAAATTGTCGGTGGCGCCGCGGGTGCCGGTCTTCAGCAGTTCGGCAAGCATCTCCCCGGGCAGCCGGATCTCCTCCGGCCGAAGCCAGACCGCATCCGGCAGACCGGCCAGGTAATCGAGCGCCGCCCTGTAAACCCGCACGACTCCGCCAACATAGAAGATCGACTTCATCCGCCCCTCGATCTTCAGCGAATCGACGCCTGCGGCCACCAGTTGCGGCAGTATCTCGAGCAGGCAGAGATCCTTGGCGTTGAAAATATAGGTGCCCCGCTCGTCCTCCTCCACTGGGAAGTACTGCCCCGGCCGTTTTTCCTCCACCAGGGCGTAGCTGTAGCGGCAGGGGTGGGCGCAGTGGCCCTGGTTGGCGTCCCGGCCGGTCATGTAGTTCGACAGCATGCAGCGCCCGGAATAGGAGATGCACAGCGCCCCGTGCACGAAGACCTCCAGTTCGCCGGCCACCGCCGCACGGATCTCGCCGATCTCGGCCAGTGACAGCTCGCGGGCGAGGTTGAGGCGGCCGGCCCCCTGTTCCAGCCAGAAAGCGGCAGCGAGACGATTGGTGACGTTGGCCTGGGTGGAGAGGTGCACCGGCAGCTGCGGCACCAGGTTCCTCGCCCGCGCCAGAATGCCGGGGTCGGCGATGATCAGCGCGTCGACGCCGCTGTCGGCGAGTTCCAGCAGCGAGGCGTCGAGCCCTGCCAGATCGGCGTTATGGGCGATGATATTGACCGTGGCGTAGACCCTGACCCCGTGGGCATGGGCGTAGAGCACGCCCGCACGCATGGTTTCGGCGTCGAAGTTGCCGGCCTTGGCCCGCAGGCTGAACTGCCGGCCGCCGAGATAGACGGCATCGGCGCCGTAATGGATCGCCGTCACCAGCTTCTCGAAGGTGCCGGCAGGCGCCAGCAGCTCGGGAATGGCTGGCCGCAGGCCTTTGCCGCTTTCATTTTGGCTCATCGTCGAGTAAGATATTGTGTTGATTTTTCCGGCCGATAGGCGGCCGCTTGTACCTGTTTCAGTACGATCTCCAGCGCCAGCAGACAAGGATCCCGGTGGACGGCAAACAGATCGGCATAGCCATGAGCGGGGGTGTCGATTCCACCGCCTGCGCCAT
>CAYYWK010000137.1:0-7258 GCA_964475345.1 uncultured Desulfobulbus sp. | reverse complement strand
TACTGTTGCCGCAAACGGTTGTAAATCTGGCGCTCCCGCTCGGGCAGGGTCCTGATATCCATTTTCTCTCCTTCCGGTTATCCACTTAATTTATGCTTCGATGATATTTCCACACGAATGAGGGGGAGGAGACGGCGCCTTGCCGGGGTCCGGCACACTGACGTGCTAACCGAAAATGAACAGTGAACAAAAAAGGCCGGCTGATGTTCATCAACCGGCCAACTACATTACAGAAAAGGCAGAACAGTGTCAATCAGCAACCTTCAACGCCACCGCCCTTGGCCGTGGTGACTTTCACCTTGTCATCGGCCTTCATCTTGTCGGCACCCTCGCAGGTCATGGTCACGGTATCGCCTTCAACGGATTTGACAGTACAATTGACTTTTGCCGCCATGCTCACGCCCGCCATACTCAATGCAAAAACCAGAGCCAGTGCTGCAGTTACCATCCTCTTTTTCATTGCTGTTCTCCTTTTGCGCTGATTATTTCCCCTGACCGTCGGTCCGGGGGTTCACACGACAGGCATCCAAGCGACACCCCATCGCAGACGAAACACCCTCACATTGTATCACACGCGCAACAAAATCATTGAATTACAGGATATTCTAGCCGTTTTCGACGCACCTGTCAACAGCCGCGACTATTCGATCACGCTGCGGATATCCTTTGCCAGCACCGCATGCGTAACTAGCCCGTTGTACCGTTTGACCACCGTCCCGGACCTGTTGACCAGAAACGAAACCGGAATTCCGTACACCCCGCCGAAATTTTCAGCGGTATCGGCATCGGCCATCAGCACCGGATAATTGATGGCCTGCTGCTCAACCAGTTTGGCGACCTGGGCACTACCTCCCTGGTCGACCGACATCGCGATAACCGAAAAGCCTTCTGCGGCGAACTCCTGCTGAAGCTCGACCAGCGAAGGTATCTCCTGCAGGCAGGGGGGACACCAGGTTGCGAAAAAGGTCACCAGCAGAGCCTTCCCCGCAAAACTGCCGCTATCCACGGTCTTCCCGTCAACGGCACTTGCCAGGGCAAAGGATGGCATTTCGGTTTTGCCGTAGGCCCGCTCAACTCCCGCCAGGCCGCCTCCGAATACCACCGCCGTCAGAACGCAAACAACCACCAACACACATTTTTTTATCATCAAGGCACTCCTCTGCTGCTGAACCAGCCAACCTATGTAATCATTATGTTAAATACAATACTCCGTACTCCGAGAAAGTCAACTGTCTCGAGATTTCCTCCCTGCGCCGGAGGTCGGCTCATCCCGCCACAAGGCCCCACTTTCCTGCAGCCATCCAGATATCGTGTGCAAAATGAAAAAAAATGCTACATTATCTGTTTCGTAAACTTCAGGAAGAAGCGGACCTTGTTTTTCCTGACCCATTACAGCAGCAGAATGGATTGACATCAGCGCCCTGCTCTTTCAGTACCTGTCAATTCGGGTATCGTTTTTTTTAACAGCAAGGAATCACCATGAAGCCAGTTGCGCATACCCTCACATCGGCATCCATCTTCCTGCTTCTGCTCTGCATGCTTGTCTTCAGGCCCTTGACCAGTGCAGCAGAACTTGTCGATCGCGTCGTCGCCGTCGTCAACGACGACGTCATCACTCTCTCGGAACTCGAAAAGGAAGGCGAGCCGATCTACCGCGACCTTGCGGCAAGGACCCCGTCCGCATCTCTTGCCGATACCCTGCAGAAGGCACGCGAACACGTTCTTGACCAGCTTATCGAAAAACGCCTGGTCGCTCAGAAGGCCAAGGCCGCCAACCTTTCCGTGTCCGATGCGGAAGTCGATGCGGCGTTCGAGCAGATGCTCTCCCAGAACAAGGTCGGCAAGGAGGATTTCCTCGCCCGTTTGAAAAACGAAGGGATAACCGAATCGGCATACAAGGAAAACCTGCGCGGCCAGATCCTTCAGGGCAAGCTGCTCAACACCGATGTCAGGTCGAAGGTGGTCGTCACCGAGGAAGAGATACTGGATTATTATGATACCCATTACACATCCCAGGTCAGTGGCGATGGCTATTATTTGCTGCAGATCGGTTTTTCTTGGATCGACCCGCAAAATCCCAATGCCCCACCGGAAGTCCTGCGGGTCAACAAGCTCTCAGCCAAGGAAGAGGCCGAGAAAATCCTCGCCAAGGCCAGAGACGGCGACGAGGATTTCAAGGACCTGGCAAGAAAGTACTCGACGATGCCATCGGCCGCTGACGGTGGAGATATCGGAGTGTTCCAACTCGATGAAATGGCAGCTGAAATGCGCGAGGCCGTGCAATCGCTGAAGCCGGGTGAAATCAGCGAGATCATCGAAACCCCGGAAGGATACCAGTTTTTCAAACTGATCAACAGCGAGGATGGGAGCATCGTCGTCAAGACCCCGCTTGCAGAAGTGAAGGAGCAGATCAGGAGCTCCCTCTATGAAGAGCGATTGAAAGAGGCCTACGGAACATGGATGGAAGAACTGAAAAACCAGGCCTATATCCAGAAGCTTTAACAGGCGGAGGCTGCTGCCGGTGTCTTCGCGGTGACCGGCTCGAGACCCGCGGCACCCCCATGTCCCGCTTTTTGACAGGAATTCTCCGACAATGAAAAACGAATCGGCTCACGACAGGGAGTCCCTCGGCCAACTGCTGCGCCGGACAAGGACCGAGCAGGGTCTGAGTTTCGAGGCAGCGGTCGATTCAACCAAGATCTCGCCAAACAACCTACGGGCCCTCGAGGAAGACGATTACGCCAACCTCCCGGCCGAGGCTTTCGTCAATGGCTTTTACGGGATCTATGCCCGCTATCTCTCGCTGGATCCGGAGGATATCCGTCAGCGTTACAACCAGCAGAAGAAACTCCTGCCGAAAAAAACCGGCAAACGCTCCCCCACCCCCGGCCAGTTGGCGATCCAGACCAGCAGCATGGCCGAACCCCCATCCGTCGCATCCCATTCCGTCATAGGCCTGTCGTTCCTGGCGTTGATCGTCATCGGCATCGCAATTTGCTGGTATTTCTCATGGAACCCCGCGACGTACCTCAGCCAGAAACTGCGCGGAGTCACTGAACAGCCATTGACCACCAACGGACAGCCGGGTCCGGGAGCATCCATCCCGGCGGCGCCGGCAGCGGATGCTTCGGCCCCGACCCCGGCCGTCGCCCTCCCACCGGCCGCTTCCACTCCCGTCCAGCCTTCTCCCGAGGGAACCGCCGTCCAGGAAGAACTCGCCCCGGACAAGACGGCGACCGGCACGGAGGCAACCGCCCTCCCGGCTGCCGGAACCGCAGCAGCCCCGTCGGCAAACGCCTACACGCTCAAGGCTTCCTTTAAGGAGCCAACCAAGCTGACGATCAAGATAGACGACAATCCGGCGGAAAACCTCAGTTTCACTGCAGGGGCAGTTCAGAGCTGGAGCGCAGGAAAATCGATCGTCATCAGCCTCCCCGCCGGCAGCGGCACCTCCCTGACACTGAACGATCTTCCCCTCACCCTGCCGAAAAAGGCAGCCGGCGAAGAGATGACGATATCCATTCCGGAGTATCTCCTCGAATAGCCCATGCCGGCGCGCTCCTTCGCGGCGGAAGCCGTCGTCCTCGATACCCAGGATCACGGGGAGGCCGACCTGATCGTCACCTTTCTCAGCCGTGAACGGGGTCGAGCCACAGGCATAGCCAAAGGCGCCAAACGGAGCATAAAGCGCTTTGTCAACAAGCTGGAAATATTCAGCTTTCTCCAGCTGACCTGTTCCGAGCCGACCTCAGGCTCGCTGCTGTTCATCCACGAAGCGGAGCTGCATGCGAGTTTCCTGCACCTCCGGACCGATCCACGGCTCTATCTCACCGCCTCGGTGCTCCGTGAAGTCCTGCTACTGGCGATGCGGGAAGGTGAAAGGGACGGGGAAATGTTCCGCCTGACGCTCTGGGGGCTGCACGGGCTCGACGAGGGCCGCCCCGACCTGCAACTGCTGGCATTCTTCCTGCTGAAATTCTACAGTGGTATCGGCTACCGGCCGGAACTGCATTCCTGCATTTCCTGCGGCCAGGCAGTGGCGCCGACAGGTGGCTTCATCTTCAGCCACCTCGGCGGCGGTCTGGTCTGCCAGACCTGCAGCACCGCCTCCGGGCGCACCGGCACAGAACTTTCCCCGGGGACCATCAAGGTCATGCAGTCAGCCCAGGAACTTCCCCTCGACAGGCTGCACCGGCTCAGGTTTTCAGGCCCGATGCTCGGGGAATGCCTCAGCGCGCTGCACCTTTACGGGCGGCACATCTTCCAGAGGGACATCCACGCCTGGAACATGCTCCTGCCCGACGAAAGGCGACGAAACAAGCCGGCAGCCTATCAGAGATAGCGGATCTCGCCGCAGTATTCGGTCTTCTCGTGACCATCGTCAAAACGCAGGACCAGCCCGCCTGTATCGGAAACTCCGGTCACCACCGCCTGGTACTGCGGCTCGCGCACCACATCGAATCCGAAGAGCACGCGGCGGCCGATGGTTCCCGAGAGGTTCAGCCAGTTCTCCAGCACCCGGTGCCGGCCGGGATACCCGCCGTCGCCGCCGTCCAGGGCCATCTGCTCCCCGTCGTAGAGCAGGCCGAAGGCAAAGGCCAGCTTGGCCAGGAAGACAAGGGCGAACTGCCGGAGATCGAGCGGGCGGCCGAGGGCCTGGGCAAGAGAGACGGCGGTGTCCTTGAGTTCATCAGGGAACCGCCGGTTGTTGACGTTGATGCCGAACCCGACGAGGTTGAACTCCTCCCGGTGGACAGGGCTGAAAAAGCTCTCGATGAGAAAGCCGGCGGTTTTTTGTCCGGATACCAGGATATCGTTGACCCAGCGCAGTTCAGCCGCGACCCCGGTCTCCCGCACCGCCTCACAGCAGGCGACGCCGACGGCCAGAGGTATCAGGTTACGGGACTGGGGCAACAGGGTGTTGGCGTGGATCAGGCATCCCCACAGCCCGCCCTGCGGGGCGTGCCAGATCCGATCAAAACGCCCCTTGGAACCGTCCAGACGGTCGGCGAGGATGACCGTGCCGTTATGCACCGACCGCCCGGCCTGCTCCATCGCCGCGATATGGCAGCGGGCCCTGTCCATCGCCCGGCCAAGCAGCGGATGGCACTCGACCACCGAGCCGACAAAGGCGCCGCAGCGAAGAATGCGCTCCACATCCTCAGCCGGCAGGAACTCCCTGCGGCGCACGGCTTCCCGCTGCACCGCGCAACGAACCTCACCAGCGGTGATGGCCAGCCCGCTCCCGGCGCCCTCCGGCATGCCTGTGTCCCCCACGCTGCGCGACCTGATTGAAAGCCTACTCGCTGTCCCAGTCGGCCTTGACCCTGGTGATGATCTTCTGGATCAGCGGCAGCTTCTCCGGGGCGCAGACGCCGAGCAGCGGGTCGCCCTGATTAACGGAGACGCCGGGGCTGAAATAGACGGAATGGATGACTCCGCGCTCGCCGCTGTAATAGATCGGCGTATCCCGCTTCATCAATGACATGGTGAGGACTTCCTCGCCTGCGTCGATGGTCACCGCCCTGGCACCCTTCTTGTCGATGCGTGACTGCACGTCGAGGGCGAAATAGTATTTGGCCCGCTCCGGAGCCCGGAACAGGTAGAGAACCTCCTTGAGGATGTTCTCGATGATTTCCTTTTTCTTCAGGGGATGCTTGATCGTCAGCAGCTTCTCGCCGGCCTCCACGAACTGCCCCTCCAGTTCGCTTCTGAGAGCGGAGACGGTGCCATTGGTATGGGAGGCGATCAGCTTCGGGTTGCGCTCCCGGGTTATCTCGTAGAGGGCCGTTCCAGGAATCTGCTGCCATTCGCCGCCCGGCGCCTCGACGGCGTCCCCGGTCGCCACCCTGAAACGGACCACCCCGGTATGGGTGGCACAGATATCCACATAATCAAAAGGGTCTAAGCGGTATTTGCTCAGGATCTCGTCGAAATCAATTTCATTGGCCATCTTTGGTTCATCTCCAGCTAATAGAGCTCAAGGCGCTGCCGCAGGTGGATCCGGGGATCCGGGCAACCCGGCCGCCGGGTCATTTCGACCCTGCCGTTCAGGCCTAACGTTTATACTGGGATAATGGGGCCAAGGCAAGAATTCTTTGCCCGCAACCCGGCTGCTCCTCCGCTCACAGCGGCGGTTCCGCAGGCGCGCCAAGGCGGTGCAGGACCTCCTGACGTACCCTGGCGGCCGCCGTCGCCACCGCCTCTTTCAGCGCCATCGCCTTTTCCCGCAGCAGGGCAACGAAGCCGGCATCCTCGATCTGGCCGAGGTTGATCAGCACGTTGTAGAAGGCGCCCAGGCCGGCCGTCTCCGCCGCCAGGCCGGCGACGCCGGCATCGGAGAGCGAGTTGGGGTTGCCGCTTTCCACCATCGCCAGCGCCAGTTCGGCCGCCTCGACCGCTCTCTCCAGCACCTCGAGAGGCACCGCCGCCGCCTGCCTGTTGGCCGCCTCGATCTGCGCCTTCCTGTGAGCCGCCTCGACCTCGCTCTTCTTCGGCAGCCGCATTGCCGCCATCACCGCGTTGAAAGCTGCGGTATCGCGGTCCACCGCATCGAGGAAGAACGCTTTGAGTTGCTGGGCCTGGATCGCCAGACCCTCGATGTCGGCCGAGACTTCTTCAAAGCCTTTTTTCCTGAAGGTCAGGTTGCCGACCATAGCCGCCAGCGCCGCCGACAGGGCCCCGGCCAGCGCGGCGACGCTGCCGCCGCCCGGTGCAGGCGAAGACGAGGCCAGTTCGTCCGCAAACCGGGCAAGCGGCAGCCCGACCAGCGGTCCCGACCGGCGCAGCCGGTATTCGATGATTTTCTGCTGCGGATCGAAGGCCGCAACATCGCTCAGGCCCAGGCTCTGCACCGCCATTCGCACCAGTTCGACCTCGCCTGCCGCCCGGGAGGCCCCCTGCCGGGCCAGGAAATGGCGGCCGCAGTCGACCAGCGCCGCCAGCGGCACCAGGCCGACCAGTTCGCTGCCGGTTACCCGCAGGCCGTATTCCGCAGCCAGCCTCTCCGCTTCTTCGAACACCCTCTGCAGCGGCGTGGCCTGGTAGTCGAGCAGGTTGACGGAGACCTGGGCCAGGCCGTACTCACCGATATACCAGCCCACCGCCCGCACCGCCGGCAACAGGCCGGCAACGGTCTCCAACTCTCCGCTGGCCCGGCTTCTGACCCTGCCGCCCTTTTCGCGCAGGCGGACGGCGATCTCCTGCGCCAGCCGGGCGCTGGCGGTCTCGCAGCCGGCCCTGACCAAAGCGATTAAAG
>CAYYWK010000136.1:0-7279 GCA_964475345.1 uncultured Desulfobulbus sp. | reverse complement strand
TCGACCTGCTGATCACCGATGTCATCATGCCGGAGATGAACGGCTGGGAGCTGTCAAAGAAACTGCAGACCATCCAGCCCGGCCTGAAGCGGCTGTTCACCTCGGGATATACCGCCGATGTGATCGCCCATCGCAAGGAGCGGGAAGAGACGGTCTATTTCCTCCAGAAGCCTTTCACCATCGAGGCCCTTTCGGAAAAGGTCCAGGAGGCTTTGCAGGATTGACAGGATTTCTGGCAGCAGGCGAAGAGGGGCCCCCTGCCGTGACCTGGCCCGACTTGGCAACCGTCCCAGAGGACGTTGCCCGGGGCTGTCCCTTAGTAAATTCTTCAGAACCGGCTGCCGTTGCCGCTGCCGGATTCGTTGCCGGAATCCCCCCTGCCGCTCCCATTTCCTGATTCACTGCTGCTGTCGTTTCCGTTTCCTGTTTTGCCGGTGTCATTGTGCCCGCCCTTGTCGCCGGAGTTTGCAGACGTTCCCTGAGAAGAGTCCTGGCTGTCCTGAGGGTCATTGATCTGTGCTCCACTGCGCATCGCCGCACCAAAACGCCTGGCGGTATTTTCGAGATTGCCGTTGCCTGAACGATCGAGAGCCTGGCGCAACTCCAGCATCCGCTGACCGTCGTAGCCGTGGGTGAGGGCGTCCATCAGCACCTCTCTGGTGGTGACGGCTGAAACGCCCTGACGGACCATGGTTCTTGCGGTCAGCACGGTCTGGAGCGTCAGCGTGCGGGCATCGCCCGTGTTCATGGCAAGATTTCTTGTGCGCAGGGCGGCGCTGATCTCTTCCGCATCGTGTTCGGAGAGTCCGGCCGCAAGACAATCGGCAAGGTATGCGATGAGATGCCGATCCCCTGGCAGCCCCAGCTCGGTGCTGAGACGGCTGGAGAGCAGGTAGCGATTCCTCACTCTTTCAACGGCGGCAAGGATGGTCGCCGGGCCGGCGCCTTTGGCGGCTCCCTCGTGAATTTTGGCCAGCACCGGTTCGGCGACGGGAATCTGACCATTGCCGGTATGCAGCATATCGACGACATGAACCATCTGGTCAGCTGTAAATCCGGCCCGCATCATCGTCTCGACGGCAGACATTGCTGCTTCGAGCTGGATGCCTTCCATGAGCAGCTTGTCGGCGATCTCCTCCTGTCTTTCCCGGGGCACCTGCTCCGGTGCCGTCGTTTTGTCGCCGGCGGCGGCGATTGTCGCTGCCAGGAGGACAAGCAGCAGTGCAACCCGAAGTATCATCGTCGTTTTCCTCTGGTCTGTTCGTTTATCGTCTGTGAAACGGTTGTGTCACCTTCCGGCAGGTGGATACAGTTGACCTGACCGAAGTCGTCAGCCTCCCGATATCGGCAGTCCGGGATATGGACTCTCCCGTCGACTAGGAAAAAATAACGGAACTCGATGTCGGCGAGATCGCCTATCGTCCACATTCCCCTGCTGTTTCTGCGAAGCGGGCGGGGATGAAAGCTGTTCTGCGACGACAGGAATTCGACACGTGCTGCTTCCGGCGCATAGAGGCGAACAGCGATCCGGCCGTGGTCGCTGAAGACAGAGTGACTGGGGGTGACAGCGCAGCCAGCCGCCAGGAGGAGCACAAAGCTGCTAGGAAACCGGGGCATCATCTCCTCCGATGCTGATAACGGAATTTTCTCCCCCGAAATCATCCTGTTCCCTGGCTGCCACCGAAGGGTCGGCCAGCCGATCTGTTCCGTCGACTTCATAGCTGTAGCGGTGTTCCCCCGGCGGGATTCTGATTGTCAAAGTCCAGTAACCCGAGTTGCCGACTTTTTGCATCGGCAGGGGTGCCCAGTCGGTGAAGCTGCCGATGATGCGGGCCTGGCTGGCCTGCGGCAGGTAGACGGCAAAACGGTATTCGGCCACCTTCGCCGCCTCGTTGGGAGACAACGATCCCCTGTGGAGAAGAAGGCCGAGGGCAAGAACTGCGAGAGCGGCGGCGAAACCGGCCGCCGGTGGCAGCAGGAACTGCCACCATGTCCGGTGCCGGGGTGTATCGCCTGACTGACTGGCGCAGGGCTGCCGTTCTGGAATTTTTTGCTTCAGGACACGGGTGAGCGCCTGTTCCTGATGCACCAGGGCAAGGGCCTCATCGGCAAATTCCCGGTTGTCGCGGAGTGATTCGATGAGTGAGACCTTTTCGTCCAAGGTCATCTCGTCGTCGATGAATTGGGAAATCAGCAGCTCATTCATGTGCGTGCTCCAGCATGAGTTGTCGGAGTTTGCGGCGGGCCCGGTGGACCCTGACCTTGACATTGGCCACGCTGTATCCGAGCATCTGACCTATCTGAAAATAGGTCAGGTCATCAGCTGCGACCATGGTCAGGATTTTCCGATCGTCGTCGTCGAGTTGCGAAAAAGAGGCGAGCATCATCTTCGTCTGTTCCCTGACAATGTAATCCTCCTCCTGACTTCGTCCACCAATTGCCAGGTCCTGCTCTTCCAGCGGGACTGTTTTCCCTTCCCGCCGGATCTGATCAAGAAAGAGGTTGCGACCGATCCTGTACAGCAGTGAAGGGCTCTGTTCGTGGTTCCGGTATTTTTCCAGATAGCGGGCAAAGCTCTCCTGGACAAGATCAGCGGCAGTGCTGAAGTTGCCTGTCCGGCGGAGGAGGTAGCCGTGCAGCCTGTCCCTGTTCTCCGTGTAGAATTGCCGAAATCTATCCATCCTGTCTCTTTGACGATCATCAGGCTGCAAGGTTACAAGACTTTTTGCGGAAAGTGAACATTCGTTGCCTGCGTCATTTATCCAGGGGAATGCTTCTTGGCGTTGTGGCGCCCCAAAGCACCATTCACCGCTTTAAAGGTTATCCTGTGGAAAAATGTTGGAGCATTCGCAGCGGTGAGGAAAGCGATCTTGGCCATAAGAGAGTGTAACCTTTCTTGTTGTCATCCGTTTCTGTGGCAGAGAGTGAAATGCTTCGCAACAGAATCGGATGGTCCGGCAATGTGGCGGTGCACAATCGTAAGAGGTGACAGGATGCGGATACAGGAAGGTATGGCTGGTTTGCTGATGGCGGCCCTTTTGGTAGCATTTCTTTCAAATCCGGCCATTGCTGGCAGGGGCCATGGCCCGGGCGACGGATCCGGCAATGATGGCGTCGGCCCGCGGGACGGCTCAGGATTTGGTTCCGGTGAGTGTACCGGTTTGATCATGGATGACGAGTATGCCGTTCTCCTTGCCAGGGGCGGCCATGGCAATGGCCCCGGAGGCGGGAGTGGAGGAGATTGCGATGGCTCCGGGAGCGGCGATTCTGCAGGTGCCGGTCCGAGCGATGACCGGGGTGGCTATGGCCCTGGCGATGGAACCGGCAACTCCGGAGATGGGCCGGCGGACGGCAGCGGCCATGGCCCGGGCGGCGATGGAGAGAACGGCGGATACGGTCCCGGCGATGGAACGGGGAATGACGGTGAAGGCCCCGGGGATGGTAGCGGGTACGGGCCTGGGACCGGTATCTGCATCACCACCTGAACATTTCGGTTGCCCATGGGGGTGCGGTAGCCGATGCGACGAGGACGGGTCAGTGCCCGTCCTCGTCCGCAGTCCGGATCTCCCAGGTAATATCCATGATTCGTCGGTACATGGCGCTGACTCCGCAGTAAGAGTCCATCGACAGCCGGACTGCCCGCTCCAGCTTTTTCGGGACAAGTTCGCGGCCGGTGAATCTGTAAATGATATGCATCGACGAGAAGACGGATGGCATGTCTTCGGTCAGATCGCCTTCGATGGCGATCTCCAGGCTGTCGATCCCAACCCGCATTTTTTTCAGGATGGCCGCGACATCGACGCCGGTGCAGCCGGCGAGGGCGACCATCATCAGCATTTTCGGACTGGCGCCGCTGTTGTCGCCGCCGATGGCAAGGCCCGCGTCGGTGCGCACCTGATGGTCGCCAACTGTCGAGACGAAGGCGAGATTTCCCTGCCATACGCTGCTGATACGTGTCTTCATAGCCTCATCCTCCCTGTGCCGGCCTGCGCAGTCCAAAGCATGGCAGCTGACAGCGACAATGTCGAATAGGCAACCCGTATTTCAGGATGCCCACCCGGTTACGGCCTGACTTCAGCCTGTGAATTGCCCCGTAGTGGCATTGCCGCCTTGGACAGAAAGGCGAGCTCCGCGTCAAGCAGGCGCTGGCGGCGGATGACATTGCCGATGTCGCCGCCGGTGACCAGGATCCTGATATCCGACTGCAGACGGCAATTGTCCGCTTGGTGAGCTGCCGGCTGTGACGGATTATCGCCAGCTGCGGTTCACTGTCCCGGGGGAGGCAGCCCGTTGAGCTTCTCATCGACGACCCGGCCGGCGGTGGTACTGCCGGGGCGGAGCGCCAGCATCAGGTCGATGGTGGGGCGATATCGGCATCTTCGTTGACGCCGGTATATTGCCGGCGACCGGCCAGCCTGGCGGGATGAAACCAGTTGATGCAGCAGAACACGGCCGGTACCTCGCTGAAGACGCCAGTGCGGAAGAGCAGCAGGAGTGGGAGGCGAAGGTGCACGATGGTTTCTTCCTGGGTTCGTGGATACCGAAGGACTCCGCAGTACCATTGTACACCTGTGGCGGTGCTTGTCAAACCGGCCCTGCGCACAGCAGCAGGAGACTGGCCACCAACCGGTATTGGAATCCAGCTGTGAGAAGAAGATCTAACCGAGGAATCCAGCCGACTTCTGTCAGGCCGTGAAACGTGCTGCAGCCTTGCGTTGCGTTGTCATGAACGAGCGCATCTGGCAGCTCCATCGATACCCGATAACACTCCTCAAAATTTGCCAAAATCCTTTTGTTCCGGGCATTTCTGCAAGCATGTCTTCTCTGCACGTTCAAGCCGAGATGCGGTTTCGGCAACTTTCTTCTGTACATTTGCTCGCCCTCTCATCTAAAATCATACGTGAAGTCTCGAATATCAGTAGCTTAGCGCTGCACAGCAGCAATGCCGCCGATGGCAAAGGAGATTGCGGGTGAAACTGAGGGATCTGTCAATAAAATGGAAGGTGCTGTTCATCGCGTTGGTTGGCCCTGTTCTCATCGCTTCGCTGTTGTCGTGGCAGAGGGTGGACGATATCAGGAGCAGCGCCGAGAAGACCGTCGTCGACAAGAGCAAGGCGATTGTGCTGATGGCCGAGGCCACCCGCAACGAGATGGCCAAGAAACTCGAACTCGGGATCATGAAGCCCTTTGACCAGATCGAACCTGCCAAGGTGATTGAGGCGGTGCCGGTGGTCACGGCAATGCAGACGGCGGCAACCAATGCCGAAAAGTCCGGGTATACCTTCAGGGCGCCGAAAATCAGCCCTCGCAACCCGAAAAACGAGCCGACTCCGGCTGAACTGGAAGTCCTCAAGGAGCTGGAAGCCGGGAATCTCGAGGAAAAAATACTTATCACCGACAAGGAGATCAGGTATTTCAAACCGATCAGGCTGACGCGCGACTGCCTTTTCTGCCATGGCGACCCCAAGGGCAAGAAGGATCCGACCGGTGGCACCATGGAAGGGTGGAAGGAAGGAGAGATCCACGGGGCCTTCGAGATCATCAGTTCCCTCGATGAGGCGAACCGTGAGGTGACGCGGGCCAGGATTTCCGTCCTCCTGTGGACGGTGGGCATCCTCTCGCTGATCGCCGTCACTGTCTGGCTGCTGCTCGAAAAAAGCGTGGTCAGACCATTGCGCAATTCTTCCGAGTATATCCGTGCAATAGCCGACGGAAAACTGACCGGCAGCATCCAGGTCAGGAGCAGGGATGAATTCGGGACCATTGCCGGGAATCTCCAGACCATGGCGGACGGACTGAATAGGATGATCAGGGAAATCCTCAAGGCCGCCGAGGGGATGCTGGAGTCTTCGGAGATGATGGGAAAAACCGCGGACAGTTTCGTCCGGGGCAGCCAGGAGACCAGCCAGCGCTCGGTCTCGGTTGCCGCATCGGCTGAAGAGATGAGCTCGAACATGCATTCGGTGGCGGCGGCGGCGGAGGAGGCCTCCACCAATATTTCCCTTGTGGCCAGTTCCACCGAACAGATGGCGGCGACGATCCGGGAAATTGCCAAGAATACCGAGACGGCCAAGACGATCACGGCCAAGGCGGTTTCCGAGGCGGGGGCGGCCTCAGCCCGTATCGATGAACTGGGGCTTGCCGCATCCAAGATCGGCAAGGTGACCGAGACCATCACCGAGATTTCCGGCCAGACCAACCTCCTTGCCCTCAACGCCACCATCGAAGCGGCCAGAGCCGGCGAGGCCGGGAAGGGATTCGCCGTCGTTGCCAACGAGATCAAGGAACTGGCGAGGCAGACGGCAAGCGCGACCCAGGAAATCAAGGCTCAGATCGACGGAATCCAGTCGTCCACATCGGCGACGGTTCAGCAGATCGAAAATATTTCCCAGGTCATCAACGAAGTCAACGAGATCGTCGTTGTCATCGTTGCCGCCATCGAGGAGCAGAACGCCACTACCAACGAGATTTCCAACAATATTACCCAGGCCACCCTCGGCATTCATGAGGTGACGGAAAACGTCAGCCAGAGTTCTCAGGTCGCCGGGGAGGTGGCCAAGGACATTTCAGCCGTCAGCCAGCAGTCCACCGAGATCTCCGAAAAGAGCCTGCAGCTGAGCGAAAGTGCGCACCAGCTCAAGGATCTCGCGGGACAACTGCAGGCGATGGTGCGGAGGTTCAGCGTCTGATGGCGGCATGGCGCTCTTCCCTCCACCTGCCGGAAGCTGCACCTGCTCTGCGCAGAGCGCTGGCGAGGGGCCATTCGGAGGGGGGCGGACTGTCAGTGCCAGCCGAAATGGGCGCGGATGTTCTTGGCGACGATATTGATCGGCAGCGTGGCAGCCCGCGGAAAATGGGCGACATTATCCAATGCCGGGCTGATCGGGTGGATGCCGACCACCGCCGTGCTGATGAAGTTCCATCCCGCATCGAGGAGGGTGTCGATATAGGTCTGGGCATCCGGGAAGGGAATGGGGAACAGGGGGTTCGGGTCGGGAAGCAGGCTGAAAATGACGTTGAGGCAGTTGCGTTTCTGCACCTCCGCCAGGAAATCCTTCGGGGTCGTTTTCGATTCCTGCAGGGTCGATACCCGCGCATAAATCCTGATGGTATGGCCGTCGAGCAGCTGGATGTCGCGGTCGCTCCTGTTGAAGCAGCCTGTCAGGCTGCGGAGCAAGGACGATTTGCGCGTCCCCGGTTCGCCGATGAGCAGATAGGCGTTCAAGAATTCCTCCTTTGCCGATGAAGCGGCCTGGCCAGCCCTGAAGAGATGTGAGGG
>CAYYWK010000135.1:0-7309 GCA_964475345.1 uncultured Desulfobulbus sp. | reverse complement strand
CTGTACCCCGACCGATGCCTACCGCTGCTTCATGCGCACCCACATGGACTGCCTGGTCATCGAGAACTACCTGCTGCACAAGACCGATCAGCCGCACTGGGATGATGACCGCGCCTGGATGCGGGAATTTGAACTGGATTGACCTCCGCCGGGAGAACCTATGAACACCACACTGAACGAACCGCTGTCACGCTCTGATCTGCGAAAATTCGGCCTGATCATGGCCGGCGGCATCACCCTGTTCTTCGGGATCGTCTTTCCTCTGCTGCGTGACAGGGGCATCGACCCGACCTCCTGGCCCTGGTACCTGGCCCTGGCTCTCATCGCCACCGCCCTGGCGCTGCCAAACATCCTCCGGCCGGTCCACGCCGTCTGGATGAAGATCGGCGCGGTGCTGGGCTTCGTCAATACCAGGATCATCCTCGGCATCATCTACCTCGCACTCTTCACCCCCACCGCCCTGGTGCTGAAGCTGCTGAAGAAGGACCCGATGCGCCGGACATTCGACGCAGAGGCTGCGAGCTACCGGATACAGAGCCGGCAGCCCAAACTGGAAAACCTCAACCGACCGTACTGACACCATGTTTGATTTACTGAAAGATCTCTGGGGATTTCTCAAGGAGCGCAAGAAATTCTGGCTCGCGCCGATCATCCTGACCGTGCTGGCGCTGGGCGTACTGATCGTGCTGACAGAAGGCTCGGCCATCGCACCATTCATCTACACGCTGTTCTAGACACGGGGAACCCGCTCTCGCCAGTCGCGGAGAACCCCCGGAATTCAGGCATCCCCCCGGCAGCCACCTCTGGCTGCCATGTGTAATGGGGTTGCAGCCTGTGACGCTTCAGGCTGCTGGCGCGCGAAACGCTGCTGGCAGCAGGACGCTGTGAAGCCGGGATGTGCGGGGATAAAACCTTTCCGGTTTCGGGCAACCCGCCACAAGACTATGGCGTCTTTCCGGACAGGACACGACCATGCCCAACCGCGATCTCGCCATCGCCCTGCTCGTTGTAGCCGTCTGGGGGGCCAACTTCACCGTCATCCGCCTTGGTCTCGACGGCGTGCCGCCGCTGCTGCTGGCCGCCGTCCGCTTCCTGCTGGCAGCCTTTCCGGCCATCTTCTTCATCCGCCGGCCGATGGTGGCCTTCCGCTACTGGTTGCTCTACGGACTGACTGTCGGTGTCGGCCAGTTCGGTTGCCTGTTCTACTCCATCAGGATCGGCATGCCGGCCGGGGTTGCCTCGGTGGTTCTGCAGTCCCAGGTGTTCTTCACCTTTCTCTTCGCCGCCGTCCTGTTGCAGGAGACAATTCGACCACGGCAGATCGCCGGACTGGTGGTGGCCACAGCCGGCCTGCTGCTGGTGGGGGGAATCGCTGACAGAGCCGCCGCCATCACCCCGGAGGCCCTGCTGCTGACCCTGGCAGCATCGGCATTCTGGGGCATGTCGAACATCGTCATCCGCAAAGCGGCCGCATCGGCCAGCGCAGCCGGCGAACGGCTCGACATGCTGGGACTGGTCATCTGGACCGCGCTGATCCCACCTTTGCCGCTGCTGGCCCTGTCTCTATTGCTCGAATCCCCGGCGACCATCGTCGCCGCCCTTGCCGGCTTCGATGGCACATCGCTGTTCGCCGTGGTCTATCTGGCCTTCGGGGCCACCATCTTCGGCTACGGGGCCTGGAGCTACCTGCTGTCCCGGCATCCGGCCAGCAGGGTGGCGCCGTTGTCGCTGCTGGTTCCTGTGGCGGGGTTGATCACCGCCCGCATCGTCCTGGCCGAACAGCTGACGATCACTCAGTGGGGCGGCTGCCTGCTGGTGGTGGCCGGGCTGATTCTCGCCAGCTTCAACATCCCGCCCACCCGCAGGACGCCTGCACCATGCTCGAAATAGTCAAGAACTGGAGGAGTGGAGAATGATCTGGAGAAGAAAACCCGGAATAGAAGAGCTGCAGGCGTCACGGCAGGGCACCCTGGTGAGCCATCTTGGCATCGAGTTCACCACCCTTGCCGACGACTGGCTCGAAGCCCGGATGCCGGTGGACGAACGGACCAGGCAGCCGCTCGGCCTGCTGCACGGCGGGGCCTCGGTGGCCCTGGCGGAGACCATCGGCAGCGTCGCCGCCTATCTCTGCGTCGAAGAAGGAAAAAAATGCGTCGGCCTGGAGATCAACGCCAACCATATCCGGCCGGCGATACAGGGCTGGGTCACCGGCCGGGCGGCACCGCTGCACCTCGGCCGCACCACCCAGGTCTGGGAGATCAGGATCAGGGATGACCACGGCCACCTGGTCTGCGTCTCGCGCCTGACCATGGCCATCCTCTAGCAATCAGCGGACTTCGAGATACTCGTCGACGGTGATGTCGAATTTGGCCAGCTCATCGATGACATAGCGGCGACAGCCGGCATCGAGTTGCTCCGGCACCACTACCCCCCTGTCCCGGCACAGGCCCTCCACCATCAGCGAGGAGAAAACCGCCGCGCACTGGCCGGTGGAATACGACTCATGGGTCATCTGCGAGCGGGCGAAGGCCTCCGCCAGGCCGGGGAAGTTGGTGTAGTTGTCGATCTGCAGGGTCTTGCCGTTCCTCTGCCCCCTGACCCGCACCAGAAATGCCCCTTCGTCCTGAATGATGCCCTCGTCGATCACCGCCTGGATTTCCTCGGGAAAGCGCGGCGCCCGGGGGATCTGCCGCATCACCACGTCGAAGGGGGCGACCTCCACCCCCTTCACCTCTACCTTGTCCTTTGACAGCAGACCCAGCTTATACAGAGCCTCGGCAAGCTCCACCTGCGGCCCGCCATACTTGAACTCGATGTCACGGGCCCCCTTGAGCACCGAATCGGCGAGCAGGCCCATGGTCACCGGCTCGTCATGCTCGTGGTCAACCATCCGCACCTCGTGGTCGACGCCCCGGAAGCGCATCATCTGCGGCCGGCTGAACGGCACGTCGACGACAAACTGCCCGTGTTCGAAGCGGAAGGTCTCGTACATCATGTCGCCGAGCGCCACCTCCGGCGACCACCAGAAGGGAATGAAGCGGCGGCTGAGGAAACCGTCATAGAAGTAGATGCCGATAAACGAACAGCTGTCCAACTGCTCCACCGCATCCCGGACCAGGACGTTGGCCAGGCCCGGGGCGATGCCGCAGCCCACCAGGGCCAGCAGGCCACGCTCGCTGAACCGCCGCTGCCACTCGGAAAACAGCAGGCGGTAGCTTTCGATGAAGCCGATATCCTCCATCGGCCCGGAGAGGTCCATGTAGTCGGCCCCCACCGCCAACGCCGCCTCCATGACCGGCAGATTGTATTCGAGCGGCAGGCCGTTGACGATCAGATCGCAGCCCTGCCCGGCGCCGGCGATCGACGCCAGGTCGCGGCCGTCGGCCCGGGTCGACCGCGCCTTGGTCAGTGTACCGCTCAACCGATTTGCCAGATCATGGTCATAGTCGGCGCAGACGATCTCCGCCACCTGCGGGTGGCGGTCAAGATGCTTGGCGATGGTGCTGCCCTGTGCCCCGACGCCTATTACCAGTACCTTCTTCATAGCCTTCTCCATGCTGTTTCCAATCCACTGCGACCTTCCGGATCCCGACTATCAGTGGGATTTCACCCAGGTCCAGGCCTCGTCGTACAGTTTGGCCGCCGCCCCCAGGTCGGCGACATAGTGGAGCCGCTGCATCGTCTCCTCGTCCGGGTAGATCTCCCTGTTCTTCAGATCTTCCGGCAGGATGAACGGCAGCGATGCCTTGTTGGGGGTGGCGTAGCGGTTGTAGTTGGAGAGCTCAGCGCCGACCTTGGGCTCGAGGATCCAGTTGATCCACTGGTGGGCCGCCTCCGGGTTCGGGGCCTGCGCCGGGATAGCCATCAGGTCGACCCAGACCTCGCCGCCCTCTTTAGGCACCAGGAAACCGAACTTGTCCGGGGCTTCCTCGACGTCGCGGATGGCGTCGCCGTTGAAGACCACCGCAAGGTCGGCAGTACCGGCCACCACGTCGTTCTTGCCGCCGACACCGGTCTTGAAGCCGCTGCAGCCCTTGCTGTTCTTGACAACGGTCAGCAGATCGGCCGCCTTCTTGATCTGCACCGGATCGGTGGAATTCATCGGGAAGCCCAGATAGGCCAGCGCCGCGTTCATCGTCGTCCGCGCGTCGTCAAGCAGCCAGAAGGCCCCAGGATGTTTCGCCGGGTCGAAGATGATCGACCAGGACGAGACCGCCTCGGGGCTGACCTTCTGCTTGTTGTACATGATGCCGACGGTCCCCCACTGCCAGGGCACCGTGTAAACGTTGCCCTTGTCCATCTCCATCGTCCGGAACTGGTCCATGACGTTGCCGAGATTGGCAATCTTCGCGTGGTCCAGCGGCTGGATCAGCTTCAGGCCGATCAAGGTCGGCAGGACGTAGGACGAAGGGACGATGATGTCATACTGACTGACCCCGCCCGCCTGCAGCTTGGCGATCATGTCCTCGTTACTCTCGTAGACGTCGATCTTGACCTTGATCCCCGTCGCCGCCTCGAAGTCGGCCGACATCTTGGGCTCGTCCATGTACTCGGACCAGGTGAAGATCCGCAGTTCCTTGCCCTCGGCCATCGCCAGCCCCGTCCAGGCCAGCAGCACCAGTACCGCCAGTATCGTTCTGCGCATAGCTTCCTCCATGTGTCAGAAGTTTGTCGGATTACCCGCAGCTATTTGCGGGACAGCCGTTCGGCCAGCACCACCAGGATCACCGTGATCAGCACCACCAGGGTCGACAGGGCATGGATCTGCGGGGTTACGCCGCGCCGGACGGCCGAGTAGATATAGAGGGGCAGTGTCTGCGAATCCGGCCCCGAAGTGAAAAAACTGATGACGAAATCATCGAGCGACAGGGTGAAGGCCAGCATCGCCCCGGCCAGTATCCCCGGCAGCAGCAGCGGCAGCATGACCCGCCGCATCAGGTACCAGTTGTCGGCGAAGAGGTCGCGGGCCGCCTCCTCGATATCGGTGCCGATCGCCGACAGGCGGCTCTTCACCACCAGCGCGACGAAGGCGATCTGGAAGGTGGCGTGACCGATGATCATCGTCGTGAGGCCGGCCTCGAACAGGTCGGAGAGTGCCCGGAGCAGCGAGAAGACCACCACCAGCGAGCCGGCCATGACGATATCTGGGATGACCACCGGAAAGTTGAGCAGCAGGTCGAGCAGCGAATTGGTCCGCCTGCCCCAGGGAAAGCGGCTGATGCCGATGGCCAGCAGGGTGCCGACGACCGTCGATATGAGCGTCGAAACCAGCGCCAGGACCAGGGTGTTCCAGGCCGCATCGAGGATGTAGCTGTTGCCCAGCAGACCGGTGTACCAGTCGAGCGTGAATTCCTTCCAGACCCAGCCGTACTTGGCCGAGTTGACCGAGAAGACCGCCACACCGAACAGCGGCAGGTAGAGCATGGCGATGGTGAAGAACGAGACCGCCATCAAAACGGGGTTGCGGGGCCTGTTCATAGGATCTCCACCGATGCACCCTTGCGGCGGTAGATCCGCATCGACAGCAGGGTCAACAGCATCAGCGCCATGCTGATGGCAGCGCCGAAGGGCCAGTCGCGGCTTGATCCGAACTGCTGCTGGATCAGGTTGCCCACCAGCATGTACTTGGCGCCGCCGAGCAGGTCGGGGACGACGAAGGTGGCCATGGTCGGGACGAAGGTGAGGATGATGCCGACGGTCAGGCCGGGGGCGGTCTGGGGCAGGATCGCCTGCATGAACACCCGTACCCTGGAGGCATAGAGGTCCTGGGCGGCTTCCACCAGCGACCAGTCCAGACGCTCGACGCTGGAGTACAGCGGCAGGGCGAGAAACGGCAGGTAGTCGGAGATCATTCCCACGTAGACCGCAAAGGCGCTGGGGTAGAGGGAGGTGCCGTCCTCGATCAGGCCGAGGAAGGCGGCGATCCGGGCGAAGGGGAATTCCGGCGAAAACAGGAAAAACCAGGCATAGGTGCGGATGACGATATTGGTCCAGAACGGGATGATCAGGATGGTCAGCCACAGGAACCGGCGGCGCGGCGGCTGCGCGGCGATGAAGAAGGTCAGCGGGTAGGCGAGCAGGATCGACACCGAGGTGGTGACGAAGGCCACCAGCGTCGAGCGGCCGAGGATCAGCAGGTAGTCGGGGGTCCAGCCGAAGGTGCCGAAGCCGGCCAGGCGTTTGTAGTTGGCCAGCGAGAAATTCCACACCACCTCGCCGTAAACGCCGCGCTCGGCGAAGCTGAGGACGATGAAGAGCAGCGACGGCAGCACCAGAAAACCGATCAGCCACAGCATCCCCGGCGACAGGAACCCCAGCCCGCGCCCGGTGAGAGCCCGCCGGGTGGTCATTTCGCCGCGCCAGAGGATGGGCTGATCGGCCATCTCAGTCCTCCAGGATGACCAGTTCCGGCGGCGGCAACTCCAGCCAGACCTGGTCGCCGATCTTGAACTGTTTGAAGGCGTTGGTACGGACCCGCATCGGCCCCGGGGTGACGGTGAGATCGAAGTTGGTGCCGCGGTAGACGATATCCTCGACGGTAGCCAGAACCCCGTTGCAGGCCGGTTCCACCGTGCCGACCTTGATCCACTCGGGACGGATGGCGATCAGTCCTTCCTGCCAGGCCGGCTCCCTCTCGAGTCTGAGGCGGCCAACCCCGGTCTCGACACCGCTTTCGGCCCTTTTCGCCGGCAGCAGGTTTGCAGCGCCGAGGAATTCGGCGACGAAGCGGTTGCGGGGATAGTCGTAGACCTCACCCGGGGTGCCGCACTGGATGACCTCGCCGGCATTCATCACCGCGACCCGGTCGCTGCAGACCAGTGCCTCGGCCTGGTCGTGGGTGACCATGATGAAGGTGGTGCCCAGCCGGCGCTGCAGTCGGCGCAGCTCCTCCTGGACCTGGGCCCGCAGCTTGGCGTCGAGCGCCGACATCGGCTCGTCGAGCAGCAGGATCTCCGGTTCATTGACCAGGGCCCGGGCGATGGCCACCCGCTGCCGCTGCCCTCCGGAAAGCTGGTCCGGGCTGCGATCCCGCATCGCTCCCATTTCCAGCAGGTCGAGGGTCGCGGCGACCCGCTGCTGCACTTCGGCATCGGGGAACCTGCGGGAGCGCAGGCCGAAGGCGACATTTTCAAAACTCGACAGGTGGGGGAACAGCGCGTAGCTCTGGAAAACGGTGTTGACCTGCCGTCTGGCGGCCGGCAGGGCGGTGATATCGTGTCCGCTGAGGATGACCGCGCCGGTGGTCGGCAGTTCGAGACCGGCGATGATCCGCAGCAGGGTGGTCTTGCCGCAGCCGGAGGGGCCGAGC
>CAYYWK010000134.1:0-7325 GCA_964475345.1 uncultured Desulfobulbus sp. | reverse complement strand
TTCCTCAAACTCTACAAGGAGGTGCATGGCAGCGCTCCCGACACTTCCTTTGTGGCCACAGGCTGGGACACCATCATGATGATGGCCGAGGCGGTAAAGATCGCCGGCACCACCGATGGCCCGGCGGTGGCCAAAGCTCTTGAGAGCAACGAGTTCAACCTTCTCACCGGTAAACTCAGCTATAAAAACGCCGCCGAGGGCCATGCCCCAGACAAGGCCGCGGTGCTGGTCGAGTTGAAAAACGGCAAACCAGCCTTCCTCGGCTGGCGCAGGCCTGCCAGTCCACCAGCGCCCTGATTGTTGTTGCCCA
The DNA here is from genome assembly GCA_964475345.1 of uncultured Desulfobulbus sp. Taxonomy (GTDB): domain Bacteria; phylum Desulfobacterota; class Desulfobulbia; order Desulfobulbales; family Desulfocapsaceae; genus Desulfoprunum. The sequence goes on along the minus strand of CAYYWK010000134.1, from coordinate 7,015 downwards.
CCGATTGATGCAGGCGCCCGGCCGGAGCAGTCGCTCCGGCCGTTCGTATACGGCCCTGTCACTCAGTCTCTCAACCGGATAATCAAAGGGGATTGTGTCTCAGTTGCTCACCGCCACTTCTGTTTCGGTAGACTTTGCCGGTCTTCGTGCTCTCGATCAAGTCAGCCTCAGTGTTGATTCCGGAGAGATAGTCGGTCTGATCGGCCCCAACGGTTCGGGTAAAACCACCCTTGTGAACGTGCTGACCGGTCACGTTCGCCCGGTCGGCGGCAGTGTCCGCTGCGGTAATGTCGATTTGACTGGCAGAAGCCCACGCGATATTGCTCTGAGCGGCATTTCCCGGACTTTTCAGATAGTTCGTCTTTTTAAAAACCTGACCGTCGCCGAAAATATCGTGGCGGCGGCTCTTTCCCATGGAGCAGGTCGACGTCAGTCCGGACACCTTGCCGACCAGTTGATGGCTGAATTCGGTCTGGAAAAAGCCAGCCGTCAGTTTGCCAACACCCTCAGCTATGGTGATGAACGGCGGGTGGAAATTGCCCGGGCCCTTGCCTGCAATCCCAAGTTCCTGCTCCTTGACGAGCCGGCAGCAGGCATGAACGAGACAGAAACTGAGACCCTGCTGGAAGTGCTGGCCCGTTTGCCCCGGGAGCGGCATCTCGGCATGCTGATCATCGATCACGACATGGGTCTGATGATGCGTCTTTGCCAACGTCTGCATGTCCTCGCTTCAGGCAAGACCATAGGTGAAGGCAGTGTCGACACGGTCCGCCGCCTGCCCCAGGTGATCGAAGCATATCTCGGTTCCAGTGACAACGAGGAATAATGCGATGCTGACGGTGGACAATCTGCACGTCGCCTACGGTGCCATCACCGCTGTCCGCCAGGTCGACCTGCTGGTCGGCGAAGGCGAGTTGGTGGCCCTGCTCGGCGCCAATGGCGCCGGCAAGTCATCGACCCTGCTGGCCATTGCCGGGGTCCTCAAAAACTCCGGCAGCATCCGGTTCAGGGGTGAGGAAATAAGCCATTGGCCACCGGAGAAAATCGCTCGGGCCGGCATTGCCATGGTCCCGGAAAGCCGCGACGTGTTTGCCGATCTGACGGTTCTCGAGAACCTCATTCTGGGCGCCTTCACCCGCCGCCATGAACGTGGCGGCAGCGAAAAAACTCTGGCGGAGATGTTTGCCCTCTTCCCGATTCTTAAGGAGAGGCGTGGTCAACCGGCAGGAACACTTTCCGGCGGCGAGCAGCAGCAACTGGTCATAGCCCGGGCCCTTATGTCCAAACCCAAACTGCTGCTGCTCGACGAGCCTTCGATGGGCCTGGCCCCGGCTATTGTCGACAGGATCTTTCAGTACATCGTCCATCTCAAGGAATCCGGCCTGACCATCCTACTGGTCGAACAGAATGCCCGCAAGGCCCTGAGCTGCGCCGACCGCGCCTATGTCCTGACGCTAGGAAGAGTCTCTGCAGCCGGCAGCGCAAAGGAAATCGCCACGTCCCCGGATCTGGCAGCCCTGTATCTGGGACGGTAGCACGAGGGAAAACATGAGCGGACAAATCGTTCAATTCATTATCGACGCGCTCAGCCTTGGCAGCCTTTATGCCCTTATGGCTCTTGGCCTGGTTATCGTCTATGGCATCCTCAAGCTGGTCAACTTCGCGTATGGCGAACTGGTGATGGTCACCGGCTATACCCTGTTCCTCCTCGGCGGCTCGCCCCTGCCCTGGCTGATCATGGCTCTGGTGGCGGTAATTGTCGCTATCCTCACCGGCATGGCGACGGAACAGATCGCCTTCAAGCCGGTGCGTGAAAAATCGGTTACCGCGGTGCTCATTACCTCGTTTGCTTTCAGCACGCTGCTCCAGAATCTGGTTCTGCTGTTCATTTCGCCAAGGGCGCGGCAGGTGCCGCTTCCAGGCTTCTTCACCCGTACCGTCGAAATCGCCGGGACCATCGTGCCGCTGCGCAACCTGCTGACCATCGGCTGCGCCCTCGTGATGCTTGTTCTGTTCACCTGGGCTCTGAAAAAAACCGTTCTCGGCATTGCACTTCGAGCTGCCGCCGCCCAGTTTCGCATGGCCCGTATGCTCGGCGTGCCCGCCAACCTCATCATCAGCAGCGCTTTTGCGATCAGTGGCCTGTTTGCCGGGGTGGTCGGCATCCTCTGGTTGGGACGAATCGGTTCCGTCGTGCCGGGGATCGGCCTTGAGCCGTTGCTGGTCGCCTTTATCGCCACGGTCATCGGCGGCATGCGCAGCCTGCAGGGCGCGGTGGTCGGCGGCTTTCTCTTAGCCCTCGTCGACGTATCCCTGAACTATCTGCTGCCCCAGAGCCTGCTTCAATTCCGCGACGCCTTCACCTTCACTCTGGTCATCCTTTTTCTCTTGATCAAACCTGCCGGACTGATCCCTGGGCCAGCTTCCGGGCAAAGGACTTGATGGGGCATTATGTTCAACCGTGACAACATCCTGACTTTTTGTCTTCTGCTGATCCCGATCGCGCTGCTGCTGCTGACCGTTTCCATTCTTGACCAGCGTGTTATCGAGCGAATTGCCACGGTGCTGTGCATCAACCTGATCCTGGTACTCGGTTTGCAGGTGTTCATGGGCAATTCCGGCATCCTGTCCTTTGCCCATATAGGCTTCATGGGCATCGGCGCCTATACCTCTGCGGTGCTGGCAATTCCCAAGGCTATGAAAACCATGGCCTTGCCGGATATCTATCCCATTTTCGCAACGATTGAAATCGCGCCCCTGCCGGCGATCCTGATTGGAACCCTGCTGGCTGGCCTGGTGGCGGCGCTTGTCGCGTATCCTCTGATGCGACTGTCGGACGCGGCGGCAGTCATCACCTCCTTTGCCCTGCTGGTGGTCATGCATACGATCATGGTCCACTGGTCCGCGTTCACTAACGGTCCCCGGACCCTGTTCGGCATTCAGGCCGCCACCAGCCTGCCGATCGCCGCATTCTCGGCGGCGGCGATGGTGGCCGTGGCCCTCCTTTTCAAGGAATCGCGATTGGGGCTGCTGCTGCGAACGGTCCGTGACGACGAGATTGCCGCGGCCGGCATCGGCGCCCATATTTCCCGGCTGCGCTGGTACGGCTTTATTCTGAGTGCCCTGATGGCCGGCTTTGGTGGCGGCCTCTGGGCTCATTTCATCACGTCCTTCTCCCCGAACGCGTTTTTTCTCAAGGAAACCTTTGTGATCCTTGGGATGCTGATCATCGGCGGTTCTCTGACCGTATCCGGGGCTGTGTTCGGTACATTCGCGGTGACAATTGTCTTTGAATTGCTGCGATTCAGCGAGAACGCCGTCAATATCGCCCATGTCTTTCCCAAACCCCTGGTCGGTCTGACCGAGGTGGTGCTGGCCTGCCTGATGATCCTCACCCTGATCATCAAACCGGGTGGAATCATGGGAGCCCGGGAGATCGGCGCCTGGAGCGTGTTCCGCCGGTTTTTTGCTGCGGAGAAATCAACTCACCATCATTGATATCAAGGAGGTAGACATGAGCTGGAAAACTGCGTATCGCTCGTTTTACTATGAAACGGCACCGGAGCCTGAAGATATCAAGCTGCCTCGCAGTGAAACCGCCCTGCTGGTCATCGATATCCAGAACACCTATCTGCAGCCATCGACCGATCCGGCGATCCGGGCACACTGGCAACCTTTTCTGGATCGGATGAACCTGCAGGTCATCCCCACCACCGCCAAAATCATCGAGCACTTCCGCCGCGTCGGCATGGATGTCATCTTTGCCCGTATCGCCTGTTTGAAAAATGACGGCCGGGATCGATCCCTCAGCCAGAAGAAACCAGGCTGGAACTACCTGCTGCTGCCAAAAGACAGCGAGGAATCGCAGGTCGTTCCAGAACTCGCACCACAAGGTGACGAGATCGTCATCTGCAAAACCACCGACAGCGCCTTGACCGGCAGCAACCTGCGCCTGATCCTGCATAATATGGGAATCACCAACGTTGTCGTCTGCGGGATCTTCACCGATCAGTGCATATCCTCTTCGGTACGCAGCCTTGCCGATGAAAGCTTTAATGTCATCGTCCTTGAAGACTGCTGTGCCGCCGGCACACTTGAACTGCACGACAAGGAGCTGGAAATCCTCAACATGATCTACTGCCACGTAGTATCGAGCGAGGAGATGCTGGGTTTTCTTGTGGAGTGAGGAGAAGGGAGCGCCAGCATCGGCTTTTGGGAAGATGCGATGCTGGCTGCCGCCAGGATCGTCGAATTGGTCAGGAAGTCTGATCTTGCAGGCGCTTCCAGCGCCAGCATCCCCCAACCGGTGGAATTAGCTTTTTTTTGAAGCCCCGATAACGGGGCTACTTGTTACCCCCACCTCACCTGACCACACCGGCAACAACATGCGCTGCCCTCCCTTCATCTGCGCCAACTGCCACCTCTCTTTTCCTACTCTCAACACCTCTCTGTAGCCATTTCCAGTTCGCCGAAATTGTTTCAATCTTCACAGATGGCTGCCTCATGATGATCCGTGATGGACATCGGAGAAAACGTGGTTGGCGAAAGAAAAGTTGCGGTCCGGCAGCACATTCTTCCCTCCGGATGTCGATTGATCTCTATCCAGAGCAATCCGGTTACGGGGATGATGATAAACTCGCATCGGCGAGTTGCTGCTGGCAGAAACATGGGCAAGCTTCAACAGGGGAAAAACCTGGGAACCGATCGATTCCATGAAATGAAAAAAACGCAGCCGGCGGAAGAACCGGGCGAAAGCATGGCTGTTCCGCCGGGTGGCGTAAGACAGGGAACAATGTCTCGCTCTGTCCACGAGTAAAGCTGACCATGTGACAGACTTCATCCAAGCATCGGACAAACTCCATCTCAAGCAGTCCCTGGTTGCCAATGCCTGCAGTGCCGGCATACCCGGCGCCGGCGAACTGTTTTCCGGTACGGTCATCACCGGCACCGAGTCCCAGCATATCCTCTACAACACCACCACCGGAAGGATGTATTACACTGCCAACGGCGCCGCCGCCGGCGGCTTTACCCTCTTTGCCACCTTGGACAATAATCCGGGATTGACCAGCACCGACATCCAGCTCGTCGGCTCAATCTGCGGCTTACTTCTGCCATTCACCACCAAGGGTGCTGGTGGACCGTTAAGGTCTTCCAGTGCCTCTCATCGGCAAATCCTGCGCCACCGTTCTGCAAACCCTTCGCTGTCGAAAGGGATGGCTGCTTATCTCACCTCTCCTCCCCGATCCACCTATGGGTCGAGACGAACCACTGAAAGAATGCACGATTTTGAGAAAGAGCAAACCCTGGATTGCCACCATGAATTGGCAGTACAAACCACGGCTACTCACTGACCCACCCAAATTTGACACGGCTACTGTGTTGAGGGAAAAAGCACTTCTGTCGGTTGCCAATATCATCATTAGGGTGACATCGTCGAGTACTCTGAAGAATTAGTCCGCAAGGCAGCAATCCGCGAGTCAATTTCAAACAAATCCCCACACTCCGTAGTTCGGACCAAAGAGTTCCCAGTCATTTCCGATTCGCGCAGAAAACCATTCGGGAAAGCCGAGATCAGTCCGTGTCCCTGCGAAAGGAAAGCACAGATAGAAACGCGCCTTCTCCATACGGTCCGGTTTCCGACTCAGTCGCATCGTCGGGTATTTCGCCCGGGTCTCGTTCAGGAGAAGGAGGGCCTCGTCAATATCCGCCAATGGAATCGTCAGGGTGAAGTTATATTCCTCTTTCATTGCATCGGTCCTTGATGATGGTCATTGATGCTGTTTCTTCGAAGTATATATGCAACCGGGCATCGCAGGCAAAAATATGGTTCATCCTGTCATATGGTTCATCCTCCAGCAGCGTATCCCTTCTCATCAAGTATACGAATGTCAAATTTGGAATTGCTGGTATTGCGGAATGTTAACGCGCCTTGCCCTGGTTCCTTGCGCTTTACTTTACGCAAACGGACCGACCGGGGTTATGATGTGATGGCGGCAATGGATGTCTGTGATCGAGACCGGGTCTGATAGCAGGCAAGCTCGTTGACCACCTGACAGACAACTGGCACATACTTTGTCACCTACAGGAGGTACTTCAGGATGGTAATGTCGGAACAGGAGTTTCTGCACAACATGGGTGCAGCCCAGGCGCTTTCACCGATCAGCGCATATACATCATTCGTCTCTGGGTATATGAAAGGGCTGAAATGCCATTTTCACGGCGAGGCCTTTGCGAAAAAACAAGAACACGGGCTCTGCATGAGTCTCGAGAATAGCCCGGATCCAACGAAGGCAGCTTTTGGCAGGGGCTATCGGGCTGGCTTCGCCGGCAGAAAGTTCGCTGATTTGATGACCAATATGGAGTTGGAGCAGTGATGCCTGGCGAACAATGAGGTAGATCTGGAAAAGGAGACACTAACTTCGCTTCAATTTTATCTGAAAGATATTCTTGACAGGAACTGGCCACTCTTCAATATATTCGTTTCATATTGACATCTTAAAGGTACTGTTTCTCCGGAAATTCAAAAATTTTCGGCTACTACTGTATATACGCAATTACAATCATGACCTGAGGTTATGGTACAACAGGCCATCAACATCCTGTTGTGTTCATCAGAAGATCGAGACTCCGACGCTGCCCGGCAACCCAGAGAAACTCTGCTTCGGAGATTCACCCGGAAGTTGAGGTGAGAGGCTGGACTTCAACGATAACAGACGGCATCCATCACGCACCTCACGGATGGATACCGCTCTACTTTCCCTCGCCAGGTGTTGTTCCATGGCAATTCCCTGAATTCCCAGGCGATTGTATCTTCCCCGTTGAAGTTTCAGAAAAACAATGTCGAGTTTGCAGGATGAACGAAATTTCGGTCACCACTGACGGAGTGCTGTGGCAGCCATGCCCCGGGAATTTTTGTTCACAGGAAACGCCGATGCACTAATACCTGCCGAACTCGCGGTCATCGAGGGCAACGACTGCGGCCGGATGCCCCTGCCACTCCGGTTGGCGGCCACTC
>CAYYWK010000133.1:0-7333 GCA_964475345.1 uncultured Desulfobulbus sp. | reverse complement strand
TCGATGTCGAACAGCACCGCCTCTATCTGGGTCGGGAAGACGTTGACCCCCTTGATGATCAGCATGTCGTCGGTGCGGCCCATGATCCGGCTCATTCTCCGCAGCGTCCGGCCGCAGGGGCAGGGTTCCGGCAGGATGCGGGTCAGATCGCGGGTGCGGTAGCGGATGACCGGGAAGGCCTCCTTGGTCAGCGTGGTGATCACCAGTTCGCCGATCTCGCCTGGTGCCACCGGCTCGAGGGTCTGGGGATTGAGGACCTCCACCAGGAAATGGTCCTCGTTGATGTGCAGGCCGTTGCACTGCTGGCACTCGCCGGCGACACCCGGTCCCATTACCTCGGAAAGGCCGTAATTGTCGGTGGCGACAATGCCGAGGCGATCGTTGATCTCCCTCCGCATCGCCTCGGACCAGGGTTCGGCGCCGAACAGCCCCCATTTCAGCGACAGGCCGCTCGGGTTGATGCCCATCTCCATCATCACGTCGGCGATTTTCAGCGCATAGGAAGGGGTGCAGACCAGCGCGGTGGTCTTGAAGTCCTGCATGATGGTGATCTGTCGCTTGGTGTTGCCGGCCGAGATCGGGATGACCGAGGCGCCCAGCCGCTCGGCGCCGTAGTGCAGGCCGAAGCCGCCGGTGAACAGGCCGTAGCCGAAGGCGATCTGGATCACGTCGTCGGCGGTGAGGCCGGCGCTGCGCAGGACCCGCGCCACCAGGTTCGACCAGTTCTTGATATCGTTCCTGGTATAGCCGACGACCGTCGCCATGCCGGTGGTCCCCGACGAGGAGTGGACCCGCACCACATCGCGCAGGGGAACCGCAAAGAGGCCGTAAGGGTAGTTGTCACGCAGGTCCTGCTTCATCGTAAACGGTAGACGCCGCAAGTCGTCGAGCGAGGTGAAGGCCTCGTAGTCGATCTTCAGGTCGTTGAACTTCTGCCGGTAAAATGGCACATGGGTCCCCACCCGGTAAAGGGTGGACTGCAGCCTCTCCAGCTGCAGCTGCTCCAGGTCCTCCCTGGACATGCATTCGAATTCCGGTTCCCAGTACATGCGTCGATCCTCAGATAGGTTGAAGAGGTGCTATTCGATTTTTTCCCGGCCGAGATAGGCCCTCTGTACATCCTTGTTGGCGAGCAGGTCTTCCGCCGGCCCCTGGATGATGACCTTGCCGGTCTCGAGCACATAGCCCCGGTCGGCAATCGCCAGCGCCGCCTTGGCGTTCTGCTCGACCAGCAGGACGGTATTCCCCTCGTTGCGCAGGCGGACGATGATCTCGAAGATGTCACGGACAATCAGCGGCGCAAGGCCTGTGGACGGCTCATCCATCATCACCAGCAGCGGTTTCGACATCAGGGCCCGGCCCATGGCCAGCATCTGCTGCTCGCCGCCGGAAAGGGTGCCAGCCAGCTGATTGCGGCGGTCCCGCAGAATCGGGAACAGTTCGTACTGATGGCTGAGCAGGGCCGGCAGGTCCTTTTTCGCTGCGGAGGAAAGGGCATGCCCTCCCAGTAGCAGGTTTTCCTCCACCGTCATCGAGGCAAAGACCTGCCGTCCCTCGGGGACCATAACGCACCCCTGGCGAGGGATCTGCGGCGCGGCCATCCTGTTGATCTCCCGGTCACGGAAGCGGATCTCGCCGGAGGTGGAGCGGATCAACCCGGCGATGGTCGACAGCAGCGTCGTCTTGCCGGCACCGTTGGCACCGATGATGGTGACGATCTCGCCGGCCTTGACATGCATCGAGATGTTTTTCAATACCCGCATCCGGCCATATCCGGCCTCGAGATTTCTGATCCTCAGCATCCTGCCGCCTCCCGCCTATTCACCGAGATAGACCCTGATCACTTCCGGATTGCGCTGGATCTCGGTCGGCAAGCCTTCAGCTATCTTCTGGCCGAAACTGAGGACCACGATCTCATCCGAGATATCCATCACCAGTGACATGTCGTGTTCCACCAGCAACACTGTAACGCCCAAATCCCGGATCCTGCTGATCAGTCGACCGACTTCGGCGGTCTCGTAAATATTGAGGCCGGCGGCCGGTTCGTCGAGCAGGAGCAGGACCGGCTCCAGGGCAAGGGCCCGGGCCAGTTCGACCGCACGCTGCTGGCCGAAGGCGAGACTGCTGGCCTCAATATCGGCGCAATCGGCAATGCCAAGAAAATCAAGAAGTTCCAATGACTTGCAGCGGATCTCCACTTCCTCGCGGCGGCAGCCCGGGGTCCGAAGCATCGAGGCCAGAAAACCCGCCCCGGAGCGGACATGCCGGCCGACCATGACATTCTCCAGCGCCGTCATACCGGCAAACATCTTGATGTTCTGGAATGTCCTGGCGATGCCGAGACTTGCGATACGGCAGGGTTTGAGTCCGTGGATGGCCTTCCCGCGGAACAGGATCTCCCCTGAAGTCGGGGGGAGAACGCCGGAGATAAGGTTGAAGAGCGTCGTCTTGCCGGCGCCGTTCGGGCCGATGACCGCCTTGATGGCTCCCTCCTTCAGCGAAAAACTGACATCGCCGACCGCCTGAAGGCCACCGAACTGCCTGCCCAGCCTGTCAATCCGCAGCAGGGCCATCAGCTCTCCTCCCCCTGTCGGCTACGTCGAAACACCGCCAGAAGACCGCCCAGACGGAGGTTGAGGATTCCCCCCGGGGCAAAGAGCATGATCAGGATCAGAATCAGGCCGAAAACGGCATCATCATAGGATCCGAACAAACCGCGCAGCGACAGGAAATTGAGGACGACCCCCATGATCAGGGCCCCCCAGAGATTGGCCATGCCGCCGACGGCGACGATCGCCACATAGCGCACCGACTTCATGATGCCAGCTTCCGAAGGTCCGATGCCGCCGTTGTAGTGGGTCAGCAGAACCCCGGCGAGGGCGGCGAGGATCGCCGACAGCACGAAGGTGTGGAGTTTGAAGCGGGCGGTGTCGACACCCATCGCATCGGCCGCCTCGCTCGAACCGTGAATTGCTCTGAGTGCCCGGCCTGCCCGTGAATTGATCAGGTTGCGCAGCAGCAGCAGGGTCAGCAGCAGGATGCCCCAGGCGATGTAGTAGTTTTCCACCCGGGTGGAAATATCGCCGCTGACGCTGAGCCCCGGCACCAGATCGAAACCGGGCACACCCGAAATGCCGTCGGCCTCTCCGAAATAAGGGCTGGCCAGAACGATCCGGTAGATGATGATGCCGAAACCGAGGGTGGCCATCGCCAGGTAATGCCCTTTCAGTTTCAGGACCGGGATGCCGAGCAGAAAGGCGATGGCCGCCGCCGCCAGCACCGCGATGACACAGGCGGCCCAGGGGGTGACCACCAGAAGGGCCTCGCCGTAGAGATCCTGGCCGGCAACTAGGCAGCCGGCGGCATCGAGCAGGCGGACGCAGAGGCTTTCCTGGAAGGGAGCCAGGTTCCTGGTAGTCAGGGCAGCCGACAGGTACCCGCCGATTGCGAAAAATCCGGCATGGCCGAGCGAGATCTGCCCGGCATAGCCCATCAGGACGCACAGCCCGATGATCAAGAGCGAATAGTACGCTGACATCGTCAGCTGGGTCAGGTAGAAGATACTGTCGGTCCAGGCGCAGAGCAGCTGCACCAGGACGATGACCGCAACGAGCGACAGCAGGGCGAGGTTCCTCCGCTTCACGGTCAGAACTCCTTCAGCCCGGCGGCGGCACTCGATCCGAAAAGGCCGTGCGGCCTGACAAAGAGAATGACGAGCAGGATCGCGATGGAAATGGCATCCTGGAAGGCCAGCGGGACGACGGAGACAGAAAACGCCTCGATCACCCCGAGCAGAAGACCTGCGGCAACGGCAGCCAGCGAATTGCCGAGACCGCCGAGGATGGCAACGGTGAACCCCTTGATCGCCAGGCCGGTGCCGATGTCGTACTGGGTATAGGTGATCGGCGACATCACCGCCCCGGCCAGGGCGCCGATACCGGCGCTGAGAACAAAGGACAGGGTCACCATGTTGCGGGTATCGATGCCGCAGAGGACGGCTGCGGTACGGTTGGCGGCACATGCCCGCATCTCCCGCCCCACCGACGTCGCCTGGAAGAAGACGTTGAGAAAGACCACCATCAGCGTGCAGACACCGATCACCCAGAGGACCTGGGGCGAAACCCGGGCCCCGAGGACGGAGATGGTGCTGACCTCGTTGCCGACGAAATACGGCAGGGAGTGGACGTTGTCGCCCCAGATATGCAGAGCCGCCTCGCGGATCAGAATCGACAGGCCGATGGTGATGATGATCATCCGCAACACCCCCGGGTTGACCAGCCAGCGGATAAACAGCATCTCGATGGCGGCGCCGATGGCCATAGTGCAGATTACCGCCAGGGCGATCGCCGCCGGCAAGGGGATGACGTTCAGGAAGGTGATCGACAGCATGCCGCCGAGCATCACGAATTCGCCCTGGGCGAAATTGATGATGCCGGTGGTGTTGTAGATGATGTTGAAGCCGATGGCGACGATGGCATAGATGCTGCCATAGGTTATGCCGGCGACAAGATACTGGACGAAGAGCTCGAAGGTCATGGAGCTGCGTTTCTCTGTGAAACGGCCCCCATGCCGGGACAGCCACGTCCCGGCATGGAGTTACCGGTTACTTGCCGGAATAGGGGACGAATCTGCCGTCCTTGACGGTCATCATCTCAAAGGAATCGAGGGCCAGACCACCATGGTCGGTGGCCGAGAAATTGAAGATGCCGCCGGTGCCCGGCAGATCCTTCAGGCCTTCGATCGCCGCCCGGAGCTTTTCCTTGTCCGGCCCTGCAATCGTCACGGCCTTCTCGAAGATCTTAAAGGCATCATAGGCATGGCCGCCAAAGGTGGAGGCGGTCTCCTTGTACCTGCTCTCGTAATCCTTGACGTACTTGACCAGCAGGGCCTTCTGGGGATGGCCGTCGGGCAGCAGGTCGGCCATCAGCAGACGGCCTGCCGGAAAGATCACCCCTTCAGCGGCGGCGCCGGCGGCCTCGACATACTTGATGTTGCCGAAACCGTGGCTCTGGAAAATCGGCACGTCCCAGCCCGCCTGACGGATATTCTTGACGACGATGGACTGGGCCGGCACGATCGACCAGTTGATCACCGCCTGCACCGCCGGATTGGCCTTGATCTTGGCGACCACCGCCGACAGGTCGGTGGCCTTGGCGTCATAGACCTCGGCCTCCACCACTTCGATCTTGTACTCGGGGGCGATCTTGACAATCTGTTCCTTGCCGGCCTTGCCGAAGCCGGAGTTGTCCACCAGCACCGCCACCTTCGAGACGCCCATGCGGTTCATCTCCATGAAGATCTTGCGGGCGGCGAAGGAATCGTTCTGCGGGGTCTTGAAGACATAGGAGGCTACAGGGTCGACGATGACTTCAGCGGCGGCGCAGCTGATCAAGGGCGTCTTGGCGTCCTCGAAGATCTTTTTCAGGCTCATCGTCTCACCGGATGTCGACGGCCCGAGCACCGCCACCACCTGCTGTTCCTCGAGCAGCTGCTTGGCTAGCGAAATGGCCTTTTCCGGGCTGCCAGCGGTGTCCTTCAGGAACAGCTCGATCTTCTGGCCATTGATACCGCCCTTGGCATTGACCTCCTCGACCAGCATCTCCAGGGTCCTGGCTTCAGGTCCACCCAGAAACGAGGCCGGCCCGGTGACGGCCAGCACCGCCCCGAGCTTGATGGTGTCGGCCCAGGCCGACGGTGCCAGCAGCAGGCAGGCCGCCGCCGCTGCCGTTACAGTCTTGCGCATCAGTCCTTTCATAAATCTCCTCCGTTTTATGAAAAATACTGCATCGTGAATGGTGAGCAACCGTGGCAGGCGGTCGGGACGCGGGCGTGCCCCATCCTTCAATCCTGTTGCTGGTTACCTGCAATAAGATTGAATACCTACCATGAACACCCGGATCTGCAAAGCACTTATAGCGCGCAGATCTGCTCGCCGGTCAGCAGGGTGAATCCGGCCTCCTGCAGCGAGGCGATGGCCTTGTCCATCTCCTCGAAACGGAAGATCAGCACCGCGTTCTCGCCGGTCTTGTTGACAAAGGCATACATGTACTCGACATTGAGCTGGGCGGCCTCGATACTCTTCAGCACCGTCGCCAGTCCGCCGGTGCGGTCCGGCACCTCCACCGCCAGGACGTTGGTCTTGCCGACCGTGAAACCGTTGGCCTTCAACACCTGCTTGGCCAGTTCGACCTTGTCGACGATCAGCCGCAGGATGCCGAAATCGGCGGTATCGGCCACCGACAGGGCCCTGATGTTGATGCCGTTGTCGGCAAGGATCGCGGTGATCTCCGCCAGTCGACCTGACTTGTTCTCGAGAAAGACGGCAATCTGTTCTACGCGCATGGTGGCCTCCTGCAGTTAGAGCTTACGTTTGTCGATGACGCGCTGGGCCTTGCCCTCGCTGCGCTGGATGGTCTTCGGCTCGACCAGTTTGACCGTGCAGGTGACGCCGAGCAGGTCCTTGATCTCGGTCTGGATCTTCTTGGCGAGGTTCTCCAGCACCCGGATCTCGTCGGAGAAGATATCCTCGCTGACCTCCACCAGCACCTGCATGGTGTCGAGATTGCCCTCCCGCTCGACGACGATCTGGTAGTGCGGCTCGACGCCTTCGATGCCGACCAGGACGTGCTCGACCTGGGATGGGAAGACATTGACGCCGCGGATGATCAGCATGTCGTCGGTGCGACCGGTGACCTTCTCCATCCGCACCAGGGTCCGGCCGCAGGAGCAGGTCTCGTAGAAGAGCCGGGAGATGTCCTTGGTGCGGTAGCGGATCACCGGGAAGGCCTCCTTGGTCAGCGTGGTGAAGACCAGCTCACCGATTTCGCCCGGCGGCAGGACTTTCCCGGTATCCGGGTCGATGATTTCTGGCAGGAAATGGTCCTCGAAGACATGCATGCCGCCGCTCGGGTTCAGGCACTCCATTGCCACCCCCGGGCCGATAACCTCGGACAGTCCGTAGATGTCGACGGCCTTGATATTGAGTTTCTTCTCCACCTCTTCGCGCATGTTCTCGCTCCACGGTTCGGCGCCGAAAATCCCGACACGCAGGTACAGCGTGGCCGGGTCCACCCCCATCGAGCTCATCGTGTCGGCGAGATTCAGCGCGTAGGACGGGGTGGACATCAGCACCGTCGAGCCGAAATCCTGCATGATGGTGATCTGCCTCTTGGTATTGCCGCCCGAGACCGGGATGACTGCAGCGCCCAGCCGCTCGGCGCCGTAGTGGGCGCCCAGTCCGCCGGTGAACAGGCCATAACCGTAGGCATTGTGGACGATGTCGCCCCTGTGGGCGCCGGCGCAGGTCATCGCCCTGGCCATCAGGTCGGCCCAG
>CAYYWK010000132.1:0-7358 GCA_964475345.1 uncultured Desulfobulbus sp. | reverse complement strand
GGCTGCATCCCGAGAGGCAGGCCGTCGAGGACGATTTCCCTGGCTTCGCCGTCGCAGATGTGGATAGCATACGGTTGCCCTGCACTACTCATTGTGCATGTATCGCCGGAAAATGCAAGGCATGATCCGGCGACAAAGCTGCGCATCGGCATCAGTTCGTGGATATCGCTGTTCAGCCTGGCAAGTAAGCCTGCCGGTGCCGGGCAGCTGGAGGCTATCTGCTGCAGAACGCCGATGATCCGCATCGAAATCAGTGCCGCCGGCAGGCCATGCCCGCAGCTGTCACCGAGAACGATGCCGCATCCGGAAAGCGGCAGCGGGTAGCTGTAGTAGAAATCACCGGATATGCCCGCATAGGGGCGGTTGAAGACCACCGCTGCGATCTTTGCCTGCCTGAACAACCCGATGGTGGCCCCTGCGTCGGTGAGGAACCTCTTCTGCATCGCCGCTCCGGCAATCAAATCCTCTTTCAGTTGCTGCTCGAGGAAACGGCTGCGCAGCAGGGTTCTGGTCCTGGCAACCATTTCCTCTTCTTCAAAGGGTTTTTTCAGGTAATCGTTGGCCCCGAGTTCGAGAGCCTTGACGATACTCTGTGTTTCTGATTTTGCGCTGAGCATGAGCACCGGAATTTCCGCGAGTACAGGGTCACGTTTGAGCCTGGCAAGCGTTTCAAAACCGTCCATGACAGGCATCATGATATCGAGAAGAATAAGATCGGGATTGCAGCGACGGGCGACACGGAGCGCTTCCTCGCCATTTTCAGCGAAATGAAGGCTGGTCGTCATATCTTCGAGATGCATGGCGCATATCGTACGATTGACTGCATTGTCGTCGACGATCAGGATTCCGCCCGGCCGAGCTGGTGCTTTCTCTGTCATTGTTCTACAATCGGTTGCCTGATCGGGTCATTCCTGCCGATCAAGGAGAGTTTTCTTTATGATCTCAGCCTGTCGTAGCGGAACCTGTACTGTTTTTTCAGATTCTTGCGTTATGGGCAGGGTGAAGTGGAACAGTGCCCGGCCATGGTTGCCGTTCTCAACCCAGATCCTGCCATGCAGGTCGATCAGCAGCTGGCGGCAGATCGCCAGGCCAAGGCCGGTTCCGCCGGCTCCGGTCTTGGTCAGGCTGCTCTGGACGAACTTGTCGAATATCGCTTCCAGTTCGTTTTCAGGAATCGGCAAGCCGGTGTTGGCAACCGTCGTCCTCAGGAACTGCCGGCCGCATTCATTGCGGATGACGGCAAAGGATATGGTAATTATGCTGTTATCACAACAGAATTTCACGGCGTTGGAGAGCAGGTTGCGGATGATGGTGCCGACTGCGGGTCTGTCGAAATGAACCGGAGTCTGTCCCGATGCCTTTTCGATTGTGACTTCAACCTTTTTCTGGGCGGCAAGATGGACGATTTCGTCGACGGCCAGCTCGACCTCCGGCAGGATGCTGTCATGGATGAGGGTGAACGACATTTTCCTTGCTTCAAGCTTGGCCAGGTCCAGGACGCTGTTGATCAACGGCAGCAGACGGTTGGCGGAGGACTCGATCTGTTGGAAATACCCCAGCAGGTCTTCCCGGGTGCCGGTGCCGGTCTTCTTCGCCCCGTGCCTGGCAAAACTGAGGATGGCGTGCAGGGGGGTGCGCAGTTCATGGGACATGTTGGCCAGAAACTCGCTTTTGGCGCGATCGGCTGACTCGGCGAGTTCCTTTGCCTCCCGCAGCCTGTTCTCGTAGGTCACCCTTTCGGTGTTGTCTCGGTCGATCCCCCGGAAACCAACGAGATTGCCCCTCGGTCCAATGATTGGCTCGGCGCTGGATTCGATGACGACGGTCCTGCCTTCCCTGTGGTTGCATCGGTACTGCCAGCCGTAAAATCCCTGGACGGCATCCGGCCAGTGCTCTATTTCCCTGGTGAAACGGGCGGACATCGCCTGATCCCGCAGCATCAGGAACTGCTGGCCGAGCAGCTCCTCAGGGTGATAGCCGAGCAGTTTGAAGATCTTCGGACTGGCGTAGGTATAGCGCCAATCCCTGTCGATCTCCCAGATGAAATCGCTGGTGGTTTCCGTCAGGTTTCTGAAACGGGCCTCGCTTTGCCTGAGGAGTTCGGCCGCCAGCTGGTTTTCGCGGATCTCCCGGCGCAGGTCGACGTTGGTTTCAATGAGAGAGGCCGTGAACTCGCGGATTTCCCGGTCACGATCGGATATTGCCTGCTGCAGCTCTTTGCGGCTTTTTTTGAGGGTGGACTGCAGGGCGGTTTCTGTGCTGGTGTCGGTGAATGTTAACAGGTACGTCGCGCTGGTGTCCTGCGGCAGGGTCACGCCATTGACCAGAAAGGGTGCCGGGCGGCCTTTTTTTCTGCGCACCGGCAGGGACCTGCAGTATTCCGGTGGCAGATCTGTCGCTAGAATCGTCAAAAGCTCTTCTTCTGCCTCTTGTCCAAGGAGCGTGCCAATAGGCGTTCCCGACAGCTCGTCTGAATCGTAGCCGGTATACTGATGCAAGGCTGAGCTGGCGGCGAGGATGGTCCCTCGGGCATCGATGACCAGCATGGCCGTCCTGTTGCTGGCAGCAATGGCTGGGGAGGGGCGGCGATGTGTGTTCAGCCCGGGCTCTTTTCTTGGAGGCATTTTCATGTGGTTGCTGGTTGCTAACAATACCGAGAAATTGTGCAGACATTTTCACTGGAAAGTGTGGGTAATGTCAAGGTAATGGTCGAAAAGATCAACGAATACGAGGAGAAAATGGGTTTCGTAGAACTGTCGCGCTTTCTGCAGGCAAGTTACCCACAAGCACAAGCGAGACGATCTCCGGGACAGGAAAAGGACGGGGAAATCTGATGAATTGCCGTTTGCCTTCACCTGGCCGGTGTGCTATCCTCGGCTGACCGGAGTGTTCGGCCAATGGCTTCCCGTTTTCGTACAGGTTAAATGAAAATATCCGTAATATCGATAAGTTCTGGTGGTGGCAGGCTCGCTGGGCAAATCGCTCTGGCCCTTGGTGGCGATGTCTGCGACACAGCCGGCAGAACGGTCATCGAAGCGCTGCGGGAGACATTCGTCGCCACGGAGGCAATGGTCTGCATCATGTCCGCCGGAATAGTTGTCAGAGCCGTCGGGCCGCTCTGCCGTGACAAGCATACGGATCCATGCGTCGTCGTCCTCGATGAGGCCGGCAGATATGTCATCAGTCTGCTTTCCGGACACCTCGGCGGGGGCAATGATCTGGCCAGGCGCATAGCTGCCGTTACCGGTGGTCAGGCGGTGATCACGACAGCCTCGGATACCCTTGGCAGGACGCCTCTCGACCTCTGGGCCGAAAAAAACGGTTTTCTGGTGCGGTCCGAGGGGAGGCAGATGACCAGGGCGGCCGCCAGGCTGGTCAACGAGGGGAGGATTGCCTTCTACTGTCCCCGTCGCTGCCTCGGACTCCCCGATGATTTCACGGAGGTGGATGAGCCTGCCGCGGCGGACCTGATCCTCACCTGGCAGGAGAATCTGCATGAAGGCGCCCTCTGGCTGCTTCCCCGCAATCTGTTCGTCGGTATCGGCTGCAACCGGGGGACGCCTCTGGCGGAGATCGCAGCCGCAGTCAGCGAGACCTTCCGGCTGCACGGTCTGCACCGGGATGCGCTGGCCGGGCTGGCAACCATCGACGCCAAGATCGACGAACCCGGCCTGCTGGAGTTTGCACAGCAGCAACGTTTGCCGCTCGGCTTCTTCAGCAAGGAGCGGCTCAATGAAGTCTGCGGGCTTGCCGTTTCACCGCAGGTGATGTCGGCGGTGGGCGCAGCAGGAGTTGCCGAACCCGCCGCCATGCTGGCGGCCGCTGGCGGCGACGGCGCATGGGGTGAACTGCTTGTCGGAAAGATCAAATGGAAAAACGTGACCACGGCCGTGGCGGCCAGGACAATCATATGCGCGGCGCAGTAATCGTTGTCGGAACCGGCCCGGGGAGTCTCGACCACATAACCCCGGCGGCTGTCAGAAGCATCCGCGACGCCGATGTCATCATCGGCTACCGCACCTATCTCGACCTGCTGCCTGACCTCCTCGTGGGCAAGGAGGTCATATCCTCCTCGATGATGCAGGAGGTCGAACGCTGCTGCAGCGCCCTCAGGATGGCGGAGGAGGGAAAGCGGGTGGTCATGGTTTCCGGCGGTGACCCGGGAATCTACGCGATGGCCGGGCTGCTCTTCGAGATCGCAGCTGAAGTCGGCTCGGAAACCGGTATCGAGGTGGTTCCCGGCATCGCCGCGGTCAACAGCTGCGCAGCACGGCTCGGCGCTCCGCTGATGCATGACTTCGCGACGATAAGCCTCTCCGACCTGCTCACCCCCTGGGAGACCATCGAGCGCAGGCTGCATGCCGCCGCTTCGGCGGATTTCGTCATCGCCATCTACAACCCGAAGTCGAAAAAACGGGTCGAGCATATCGCCAGGGCCCGGGAGATCCTGCTCCAGTACAGGAACCCTCAGACGCCGGTCGGCATCGTCCGTGCCGCCACCCGTCTCGACGAGAGCGTCCTCCTGACCGATCTCGAACACCTGCTGGAGGCCGAAATAACCATGCAGACGACGGTGATTGTCGGCAACAGTCGCACCTACTCCTGGCGGGGGAGGATGGTGACCCCGCGGGGCTACCGGGACAAGTACCGTCTCGACGACAATCTGTCGGAGAACGGGTGAGAGAGGTGAAGCGGCTTTTTCTGCTTCGCCACGGCAGTACCGGCATGGATGGCAGGTACGTCGGGGCCACCGATCTGCCGCTCGGCAGCGATGGAGCGGTCGACCTCACCGACACCGCCGCCTTTTTGCAGCGCCAGCAGATTGATACGGTCTTCTGCAGTCCGATGCGGCGGTGCCGACAGACCATTGAACTGCTCGGCCTGGCCTGCCCCGTCGAGATCGTCGAGGAGTTGCGGGAGATCGATTTTGGGCGCTGGGAAGGACGGAGTTTTGAAGAGATCTGCAGGGAAGATGAGCGGCTGGTTGACCAAGGGGCGGAGGATGCGGAGAATTTCGCCTTCCCGGACGGGGAAGCCATCGCCGACTTCGCGCTCAGAGTCAAGCGGGTCATGGAAATGCTGAAGGCGATGGCTTCCCCTTCCGGGAAGGCGAAGCCATCGCCGACTTCGCGCTCAGAGTCAAGCGGGTCATGGAAATGCTGAAGGCGACAAGCGCCCGGCGGCCGCTGCTGGTGACCCACGGCGGGGTTATCCGGCGGCTGATTTGCGTAAGCCTCGGGATCGCCCCGGAGAAGTCGCTGGTGTTCAACGTCCGTGCCGGTCGCTGCGCGATTATCGATCTGCACTCGCAGGGCGGCGTGCTTGCAGGACTCAATATCGGAGGCTGGTGATGGCAAATCTTGTACTCGTCACCGGGGGGGCGCTCAGCGGCAAGAGCAGCTATGACCTTGAAAAATCCGAAGGAATTTCTGGGAACCGCTGTTTTCTTGCCACCAGTCCGGTTTCCGACGGAGAAATGCGGCAACGCATCGAACGACACCGCCGGGAGCGGGAGGGAAGGGGCTGGCTCTGCCTTGAGGAAGAAACCGATATCGCCGGCCTGGTCGGTGGAATTGCCCCTTCCGGGGTTATCCTCGTCGACTGCCTGACGCTATGGATCAACAACCTGCTGTTTCACGCCGAAACGCGCAACGGCAGCTTCACCGAGGAGGAACTGCGGCACGAGATCGGCAGGCTGCTGGCGGCGGTCGCCGCCTATCCCGGCACCGTTATCCTTGTCAGCAACGAGGTCGGGATGGGGATCGTGCCGGACAACCGGCTGGCCCGCCACTACCGTGACCTGGTCGGAACCTGCAACAGGCTGGTTGCCGCCGCCGCCGACGAAGTGGTGCTGGTCAGCTGCGGCCTGCCGCTGGTCCTGAAGGGTGGCCAACATCTCAACCATCACAATGATATCGTATAGAGGAAATATGGGAGCACTGGAGAGGACACTGCAGAACATCTTCCCGCAGGACAGCGAATTCCGCGACAAGGCGCGGCAGCGGCTGGAACAGCTGGCATTGCCGCATTGGTCTCTTGGCAGCCTGATGGATTTGGCCATCGACCTCGCCGGCATGACCCGCTCGATGCACCCGCCGGTGGGCCGCAAGGCCATCGTGACGATGGCCGGTGACCACGGGGTGACCGTCGAGGGCGTGAGCAAGTTTCCCAGGGAGGTGACGCCGCAGATGGTCGCCAACTTCGTCAACGGCGGCGCCGGCATCAACGCCCTGGCCCGCCAGGCCGGCGCCAGGGTCTTTGTCGTCGACATGGGGGTCGACGCCGATCTGCGGCAGCTGGCGGAAGCCGGCAAGATCATCAACAAGAAGGTCGGTCTGGGGACCGCCAACATCGCCGCCGGTCCGGCAATGAGCAATGCCATGGCCCGGCGGGCCGTGGAATCCGGGATCGATGTGGCCGAGATGCTTGCTGACGAGTACGACCTGTTCGGCACCGGCGACATGGGGATCGGCAACACCACCCCGTCCACCGCCATCGCCGCCGTCTGCACGGGCCGGCCGGTCGCGGAACTGACCGGGCGCGGGACCGGCCTCGACGATGGCCAACTGGCGCAGAAGATCAAGGTCATCGAAAAAATCCTCGAAGTCAACACGCCGGATCCGAAGGATGGCCTGGACATCCTCGCCAAGGTCGGTGGTTTCGAGATCGGCGGGATCGCCGGCCTGATCCTCGGTGCGGCGGCAAGGCGCAAGCCAGTGCTGGTAGACGGCTTCATCTCCACCGCCGGAGCGCTGATCGCCTACAAGATCGAACCGTTTGTCCGGGATTTCCTGATTTTCTCGCACCGCTCGGTTGAACCCGGTCATCGCTACATGCAGGAAATGCTCGGCTGCAGGCAGCCACTGCTGGATCTCAATTTCCGCCTCGGCGAAGGGACCGGTGCGGCGGTGGCGATGAACCTGGTGGAAGGGGCGGTGGCGATACTGACCGAAGTCGCGACCTTTGCCGAAGCGGCGGTCGCCGGCGCCGACAAGTAGCGGAGGGGGATCTGCCGATGCCCGCCGGTCTGCCTCCCGCGCCGCTGATGGCCGCCGTCAGGTTCCTGACGATCCTGCCGTTCAGGCGCGGCGCCGAGTTTGATGGCCTGCATTTCCAGAACGGCCTGTACTACTTCCCGGTCGTCGGGCTGGCGATCGGCGGTCTGGCGCTGGCTGCCGTCAGCGTTGCCCTCTGGCTGCTGCCGCAGGCGCTGGCCGCCTTCTTCGGCATCCTGACCCTGGCGGCCATCTCCGGCTGCCTGCATCTCGACGGTCTCGCCGACAGTGCCGACGGCATGCTGAGCAGCCGGCCGCGGGAAAGCAAACTGGCGATCATGCGCGACAGCAGGACCGGGGCGA
>CAYYWK010000131.1:0-7487 GCA_964475345.1 uncultured Desulfobulbus sp. | reverse complement strand
CTCAAGCCGGAAACCGGCGTTAAAGCCGATGGGCTCGGAACCGCCGAGCCCAGAAAGCTTGACCTCAATGTCCTGCAGGCTGACGACGGGCTGCCGCGAGGAGGTCGTAAAGTCGCTGAAGCGGAGATGCCCCCCTTCCACGCTTGCGGCTTTGATCAGAAAACTCCAGGGGGATTCATCGTCCTGGCCGGTGCTCCGCCGGCCTCCCCCAATTCCGGCTCTCGCTGTGCCTGACTGCAGCAGCTGCAGCCATTCCACCTTCCCTGCAGCGTCGCGGACGATGTCAATCCGGGCTCCATTCGCCGCCACCCGTTCGACAATCGCCGACCTGGCCTTGAGATCGCAGCGGCCGCCGTCCACATCCAGCTCCTCGAGGGCAAGCAGCGGTTCCGGCGACCGGTCCCCGGCCAGCGTCACTCCCCGCATCCTGCCGGACAGGCGCTCAACCGTCATGCCGGTTTCGCCGCCCCCGACGTCCAGGGTCGCCTGCATGCCCAGATCCAGTCCGGCGATTGTCGCCACGACCGGATCGCTGCGCCGTCGATCGGAGAAGCCGACCGACATGTTCCTGATTTCGACCGCATCGGCCGCGATCCTGAATGGCGGACCAGCTGTTTTCTCCTTATTCTCCGTCTGCTGCTGGATCTTCCCGCCGCCGGCGGCACCGGCCTGCCCGGCAAACAGCCGTTGCAGGCCGATATTGCCGGTTTCGTCGATGCGGATCTCGATGCCGCCCTCTTCCAACAACATTTTCCCGATATGCAGCTGGCGGTCTGCAAGACTGAAACTGGGCGCCTCGACAGAAAATTTGCCGACCCTGAGCCCCTCCCTTTCTGCTGACGGCAGTTGCAGCGCCAGTTCCTTGGCAGCCAGGCGCGCAGCGGAGAATGTCAGTCGCGGGGTCCCGTCCGCCGATTCAAGGAGATACCCGGCACTTAGGTCAAAGCGGCCGTCCGGCCGTGCCATCCCGACGCTATCGCGGAAGAATTCCCACAGTGTTGAAACCTGTGCCGACGCGACGGTGAAGCTGCCCTCCGAGGAGAGTGGGGCTAGGGAAACCTCTCCCCGCCAGTTGATCGTCTCCCCCTTTTCACCGACGGCATCGAGACAGAACGTCCCCCGCCGGCCGGCAGCCGTCGCGAGATCGGACACGACCAGGCTGATCCGCCCGAGAGTCACCGCCGCCTGTTTGCCGCGGTGATCGACCAGAGAAAGTCTGCCGCCACTGACCGACAGCTTCCGGAGATCGAACGGCAGCAACCCCGAGCCGTCCTCCGCCGCCGTTCCGGCCGATGGGGATGCAATGCGTGCAATATTGAGCGAGCCGTCCGGCTCGATACCGAGATGGATATCGGGTCCTTCAACCTCAGCCTGGCTGACCACCAGCGCCGCATCGAGCACGCTCCGGACTCCAATGTCGACGAAAAGACGATCACCGCCAAGCAGCGGCGAACCGTCCGCCGCGCGGAGACTGAAGCGGTGCATTTCGAGGGTCAGAAGGAACGGATTGATCCGGATCTCCTCGACCACCGCCTCGCAACCCAGCTTCTGGTCTGCATAACGCGGCAGGTAACGGCGCAGGATTTCCGGTACCGCCAGAAAACCAGCAAGTCCATAGACCACCAGCGCCGCCACCGGGATGAGCAGGTATCTGCTGGACAACGCCACTCGGATCGTCTGGTTCATGGTCATCCCTGATGGAGATCACCATTGCAGATCCGGCGGCTTGCACCCGGCAGCGTGTCCACGGTCGGCACATCCTCCTGCCAGTCGTCCACCGGGGCCGGACTGACGGAGAGTTCGTGGATCTCCGCCTCCGTTCTGTTGACCAGCGTGATGTCCTGCTCGCCGGCAAGGGCCGGCAGAACCGCAGACAGTGGCAGCATCGCCGCCAGGATGGCGTTCTTCATGGGTTTTCTCTCTGTCGAGATGTGGAATGCAGCTGTTACAGCGCCGCCGCTGCTGTGGCAGCCCGACAACCGGCTTTCTTTCGATGCACCGGCATGCAGGATCAGTCTCCCTCTTTCCCCGGTTCCTTTTCCGGCGGCGGGAGATCTTCTCCCTCCGCCTGAGACGGCACGAACGGTTGATCCCGGCGGAAATCAGGGATCAGGAGGTCGGAACTCTCCATTTCCTGGATGAAGGCGTTCTCGAGCCCGAGATCCAGGGCGTATTCCATGATCTCTTCATACTCTTCCACGGTCAAGGTGCGGTCGATCCCCGGATGGCTGCATGCCCGGTACTGCGGCGAATACTGGGACATCAGGCTGACCGCGGTCCCGGGCGAGAGATCGGCGAGAAAGGCCAGGCACAGCCGGCTGTTGTCGAGGTGGCAGGGCAGGACGAGATGGCGCACCAGCAGGCCCCGGGTGGCGATGCCGTCGCCGTCCAGCTGCAGGTGCCCCACCTGGTCGAGCATCTCGCGGAGAACCGCCGGCACGACGTCGGCATAGTCGCCCGCGCCTGACAGCGTTCCCGCCAACCCGTTGTCGAGGTATTTCAAATCCGGCAGGTAGATGTCGACCAGCCCGCGGATCAGCCGGAGCGATTCGACCTCGTCGTAGCCGTTGGAATTGTAGACGACCGGAATCCGCAGCCCCCTCGCCTTCGCCAGGGCGATGGCGTCGGCCATCTGCATGACCATGTGCGAGGGTGAAACAAAGTTGACGTTGTGGGCGCCCTCGTCCTGCAACTGCAGCATCAGCCCGGCCAGTTCGTCGACGGTGAGCAGCCAGCTCGGGTGCTGCTCGAATTCCTGGCTGATCTGGTAATTCTGGCAGAAGACGCAGCGCAGGTTGCAGCCGGCGAAGAAAACCGTTCCCGAGCCGCGGGTGCCGGAAAGTGGCGGCTCCTCGCCGAAATGGAGACCGGCGTGGGAGATCAGGATGCCCGGCGGCACCCTGCAGAAACCGGCCTCGCCGGCCAGGCGGTCGACCCCGCAGTGGCGGGGGCAGCAGAGGCAGTGCGACAGCCGCTCCGAAAACGGTGCCCTGGCGGCCATGCCCTACCGGTCGCCCCAGGTGCGGCGGCTGCGGGCCGCCTTCTTGGCAACCGTCCGCCAGGTATCGGTCA
Source organism: uncultured Desulfobulbus sp. (assembly GCA_964475345.1). GTDB lineage: Bacteria > Desulfobacterota > Desulfobulbia > Desulfobulbales > Desulfocapsaceae > Desulfoprunum. The sequence goes on along the minus strand of CAYYWK010000131.1, from coordinate 4,415 downwards.
TCAGGAAGGACTCGCGGTAGCGCTCCAGCATCGTCACGAACATGCCGAGCGGCACGGTGAACGACAACTCGTCGGGCCTGAAGAATTTCCGCGCCGACGGGTCCCAGCCGCCCAGGACCGCCTTCGTCGCACCCCGGCTGAGATAATGCAGGGGCCAGGCGACAATCGATCCGCAGGCGGCGGCCCAGGGCGACATCACCACCTCGGGGTCGTTGGTGACGAAGGTCGCCAGCTGGTGCAGCCCGCACAACGGTTCGGGGCGGGTGAAGAAGATCACCAGCCCCGGCTCCTCGCCTTCCCGGAACTGCCGCAGCGGCTTGACGACGCAGTATTTCCCCGGAGCGGGGCAGGGGTCGAGCTGCGCGAAGATCCCGCGCAGGGCCTCCGGCGACTCGCAGTAGCGCTCACCTTCCGACCAGCCGGGGATGCCGGTGGTGACATAATTGAGGATGGTTTCAGTCTGTGGCTTGTGAAAACCCAGGAAGAACGAGCCGCCGGGACAGCCGTAGCAGTCGGCGGCAAAGGCGGCCACCGACTTTTTCTGCCTGACCCTCCAGATCAGCCCGATGACGCAGGCAAAGGAAGCGAAGACCGCCTGCCAGTTGATTTCGCCGCGCCGCTCGCGCTCCACGGTCGGCGGCTCCATGTGCGGCGGCGTCATCGCCCCCTCGGGCAGCACATCGCTGTAGTGAAGCCCCAGGGGTTCCTCCTGGAGGCCGAGAAGATCGACAAACGGTGCGAGCTCACGCTCAATCAGTGCCTGCATTCCAGCCTCCCTCAAGGTCGTGCATGGTTGCTCATCCGGGTTACTCCACCCGCTCAAAGGCGATCTGCCCCTCGGCGCTGTTCTGCCGCAGGGTTTCCAGCAACGCTCCGGCCAGCTCCCACCGGTACCGCGGGTAGCGTTCGCCGGCCTCCTCGATCTTTCGTCTGAAAATTTCCAAAAGTCCCGCGCAGACCGCCCGGGCATGGGGGCCGATTCCCTCGTGCTCGATGAACAGGATGGCATCGATGAGATCGGCGAGTTTGACCGCAACGAGGTGCTCCGGATCGCGGGCGTGGATCTCCTCGCGCATCTCCTCGAGCCAGGGGGCGATCTGCCGCTCGATCTCGCGCACCGGGTTGTCGCCGCCGCTGATCGCCTCGATATGCCGCTTCAGCGGGCTCGGCAGGTCGCCCATCAGCAGTTCCGGGGCATCGTGCAGCGAGGCGTACTCCATGATCCGCAGCAGGGAGCCGTCATCCAGGGCATCGGCAAAGATCTCCTTGGCCAGATGGTTGGCGATCCTGGTCACCATGAACAGGTGCTCCGCCAGGGTCTGGCTTCTGGAGGTGCGGACGCTGTGCCAGCGGGTGACATGGCCGGCGCGGGCAAGGTCGGCGATGGCGAGTTTCGGCAGGGTCATGGCGGCTGAAGGATAAAGGTGCATTGGGGAGGGCGCGTTTCCCCCATTGTACCCCACCGGCCGCCTGCGGACCAGCAGAATACCGCCAACCGGACCATCCATCGTTCACCGCCGCCCCCCTGCTCCCACCCCCCGGCAGCAACGGCCTCCCGTCCGGCCGGCGAATTCACTTTGCAGGGAACAGCCGGACGGGTACATTCCATTGCAGCGCGGCCCGCGACCACCACCTCAGGGAATAAGCACAATGACCATCCTCCATCGCTACGGCGACCGTATCCTGTTCACCGAAATCGAGCACCCCGACTACCTGGTCCGGGGCGCCGTCCTCCGTGGCACCACCGCCACCCTGATCTGGGACACGCTGACCCACCCGGACGACATGGGAGCCGTGCTGCCGCTGCTCGGCGGCCGGCAACCAACCGTCGTCTACAGCCACGCCGACTGGGACCATGTCTGGGGCACCGCCGCGCTCGTCCCGGCCCCGCAGGACATCATCGGCCACCGCCTGTGTCGCCGGCGCTTCGCAGCGGAGGTCCCGGCGACGCTGCGCCAGAAAAGCCTTGCGGAGCCCGGCCGCTGGAAGGCCGTCCGCCTGGTGCCCCCGTCGCGCGTCTTCGATGACGCACTGACCCTCGACCTGGGCGGGATGACCCTTGAACTCCACGCCCTCCCCGGCCACACCGCCGATTCCATTGTCGGCCTGGTGATCGAGGAGGGGCTCCTGCTGATGGGCGACACCGTCGAAACGCCGCTGCCCTGCGTGCCGCCCGGCTGTCCCCTGGAGAGCTGGATTTCCGGACTCGCCGGCTGGCTGGCCGACAGCCGGGTGACCACCGTCGTCCCCGCGCACGGGCCATGGGGCGACAAGGAAATCATCCGCCGGACGCTGGCCTACCTCGAGGATCTGCAGGCGGGGCGGACGATGCCGGAAAGCGCCGCATTGAGCCCGTTCTATCGCCTCACCCACCTGGAAAACCTCCGCAACCGCGAAACAGGCTGAGGCGCCGCCCCACCGCGGCAGGGGCGCGGCGGATTCCCCCCGGTTCCCCTGACCTGATATCAATCCGCAGTGATTCCAGCAGAAAGGATGATATACAAGGTGCAGCCGCAGACACCACTTGACAGAAAGCCGCAGGATACGAATAGTTGTTGTGCACCCTTTTTTTGGCGCTGTATCCAGACGCGACTTCGGGAGTTCGCTCCCGGTGTCCGGCAACCTTCACCAAGGAGCACCCTGATGGCGACAATTACCCTGAAAGGCAACCCGATAGAAACAGCGGGCGACCTGCCGTCCGTCGGCGACAAGGCACCCGCCTTCAACCTGACCCGGACCGATCTCTCGAACTGCAGCCAGGACGATTTTGCCGGCAAGACGGTCGTCCTCAACATCTTCCCCAGCATCGATACTGCGGTCTGCGCCGCTTCGGTGCGCCGCTTCAATGCCGAGGCCATCCTTCAGAAGGATACCGTCGTGCTCTGCATCTCCGCCGACCTGCCCTTTGCCCACAAGCGCTTCTGCGAGGCCGACGGCCTGGAGAACGTCGTCCCGCTGTCGGTGTTCCGTTCGGCGGAATTCGGCACCGACTACGGGGTGGTCATCACCACCGGGCCGCTGGCCGGACTGCTGGCCAGGGCGATAGTCATCATCGATCCGGCGGGAAAGGTGATCTACACCGAGCTGGTGCCGGAAATCGGCCAGGAACCCGACTATCACAAGGCCATCGCCGTTCTCTGAAACGCCTGTCTGCCCGGTCCGCCGCCGATGCTGCGGACCGGCGCCCTTCCCCGCCCGCCCGACTTCCCTTGTATTTCCCGCCCGAACCGGTTAGAGTAGCCTCCGCACCGAAACCGACGACAACCTATTGAATCCACCTCTTTTCTCTCCACGCGGAGCACCTGTCCTGCCATGAAATACCCACTGCCCGAGAACTCCACCGTGCTGATCACCGGGGCCACCGGCTTCACCGGCCGCTGGCTGGTCGACAAGCTGCTGCACGAGAAGGTCGCGATCAAGGTCATCGCCCGCCCCTCGCGCCGTGCCGACGAGCTCAAAGCCCTCGGCTGCGAGGTCATCGAGGGCCAGATCTACGATCCGGCGACCGTTGCCGCCGCCTGCCGCGACATTCATTACATCATCCATATCGCCGCCGCCTTCCGCGAGGCCGGGGTCTCGGACGATATTTACGGCAAGGTCCATGTCGACGCCACCAAGCTGCTGGCGGAGGCTGCGGCTAGGCTGCCGGGTTTCCGGCGCTTCGTCCATGTTTCGACGATGGGCGTGCACGGCCATATCGAGAACCCGCCAGCCAACGAGGAGTCGCCCTACGGCCCGGGCGACCTCTACCAGGAAACCAAGCTCGAGGCGGAACTGTGGCTCAGGGATTTTGCGAAGAACAGCGGGATGTCGCTGGCCGTTATCCGCCCCACCGGCATCTACGGACCCGGTGACCGCCGGCTGTTGAAGGTCTTCAAGATGGCGCAGTGGCCTGTCTTCCCGATCCTCGGCTACGGCAAATGCCTCTACCACCTGACCCACGTCGAGGACCTGACCAATTCCTTCCTGCTGGCGGCCACCCACCCGCAGGCCGAGCACGAGGTCTTCCTCTGCGGAGACGCCGAGGCCATCTCGCTCGTCGACATGGTCAGGATCTGCGCCGAGGTCACCGGCCACATGCCGAAGATCCTGCGGCTGCCTGTGACCCCGTTCTTCTGGCTGGGGGATCTCTGCGAGATGGTCTGCAAGCCGCTCAGGATCGAGCCGCCGATCTACCGCCGGCGCGTAGCCTTCTACACCAAGGACCGCTCCTTCGACACGTCGAAGATCCGCCGCCTGCTCGGCTTCGAAAACGTCTACGACAACCGCTCGGGAATCATCGAGACGGTGAAATGGTACCGGGAAAAGGGCTGGATCTGACGTCCTGCAGCCGGCTCTGCCGGCCGGGTCAGCGGGTGCAGTGGGCGTAGCAGTCTCGCAGCACCTCGCGGAAAACCTGGTGCTGTTCCTCGCCG
>CAYYWK010000130.1:0-7498 GCA_964475345.1 uncultured Desulfobulbus sp. | reverse complement strand
GTGCCCTTCAATACGGATGGAATTGGTGTAGTTGTCGATGGCCGCAGCGATATCGGCGAGCAGCGGTTTCGACTCTCCCCGCACCGCAGCGCTTCCGGAATCGAAAAACTCGGTGTCCTTGAGACTGATGACCAGCCCGCGGGAATCAACCGTCAGCTTGACCTTCTGCTCTGCCCCTTTCTCTTCCAGATAGGCGGTAATTTTTTCCTTTATCTGCTGGAATTCCTTGCTGTCGGCGCGGACCTTGTGCTTTTCCTTCTTCGGGTCGGGCGGAGGGATATCGTCGGCGGGGTCTTCCTGCTGCACGTTTTTCTTTGCCTCCTCTTCCGCCTTCCTTTTCTCTTCCTCTTTCTTCCCAAGCTCGCCGGACTCGGGTACGGTCATCCGCCGGCGCTTTTCCGGGACAATACCGGGGACCGGCATCATCTCGTTGGACTGGATGACATTGAAGGTGGGGGCTGCGCCGCTTTTGGTCATGCCGAAGGCGGCATTGTAGGAGGCGATGACCTGCTCGACCTTCTGCTTGTCGGTATAGGACATGGCGTACAGGGTCACAAAGACGGCAAAGAGCAGGGTAATGAAATCGGCGTAGGAAACCAGCCATCGTTCATGGTTGGGTTCCTTCTCGTGTTCCTGCTTTCTCTTGGCCATGCTCAGCTTTCCGTGGTCTTGCGCTTGTCAGGAGGGAGAAAGCCCTGGAGTTTCAGGGTCATCAGGCGGGGATTCATGCCTGACTGAATGTCGAGCAACCCCTCGATCAGCAGGGTCTTGAGCAGTATCTGGGTCTTCAGCCGTTTTTTCAGCTTGGAGCTGGCCGGCAGGCAGACGATATTGGCGATGACCAGCCCGTAGATGGTGGCGACGAATGCGACGGCGATACCGGCCCCGAGTTTTGACGGATCAGAGAGATTCTGCATAACGTGAATCAGGCCGAGAACTGCGCCAATGATGCCGATGGTCGGTGCAAAACCACCGGCAGCCTCAAAGACTTCGACGCCTGCTTTTTCGCTGGTCTCGTATGCGGATAGTTCGATTTCCATGAAAGTGCTGAACTGCTGCGGGTCGGTACCGTCGACGATCAGCTGCAGGGCCTTTGCCTTGAAAGGGTCGCTGCTGGCCTCCTGAACCATCGGTTGCAGAGCCAGCAGTCCGTTATGGCGCGCCATGTTGCCATAGGAGGCGAGATCGGCGATGACCTGGTCCATATCCTCCTTCTGCGGCATGAAAATCTTCTTGAGGTCCTTTAACGCCTTCAGCAGGTCGCTCATCGGAAAGGAAACGAAGGTTGCTCCCATGGTGCCGCCGGAGACGATGAGGAAGGCAGTGGGCTGGATCAGCGAGCTGGTGTGCCCGCCTTCGAGGATATTACCGCCAAGTATTCCGGCAAGGGCGATCAACAGGCCAAGCAGTGTTGCGATATCCATGAATTACCTTATCTGCGTCCAAAAGGGCGCCAAGTCTGACAGTCGTGGTTCACGTTTGATTGCACGGCAGCGATGGAGGACAGCCGGCTCGCCGCAGTACCTCGGCGTTGAAGGCAATGACCTTTTCTCTGATCGCCTCGGCGGAATCGAGAACGATGTACCTGTTGCCGTTGCTGAGTGTCACGCAGGTATCAGGGGATTCCTCGATGAGCTCGATCAGCATGTGGTTCAGCAGGCAATCGTGACCATTCATCTTTGTCAGCTTGATCATGGCCGGGAGATCGGTGAAGAGTGATTCTTGCTTTCTGCAAACAACGGAATTCGAGGCATTTCAACTGTAACGTTTTCAGTTTAGCGTGGAAGTCATCCTCAGGCAAGAAATTAAACCGGTAATCTCCATGGGTTTCAGGTTGTGAGGAAGAAAACGGTAAAAATACCTCTTGCTGCCTCTGCTTGCAAACTGGATGAAAATTTTGGGTATTATTCCGGTTAAATGGTACAATACCATGGGCAAACCCGCTGACCAAAGGCGCGCGACGATGATCGACCAGGCCGGTCGTTTCCAGAATTTTGCACACCCCTATGATTTGACAAAGGAACTGTCATGCAAGAGCTGTCGAAATCCCAGAAGGCAAGAATTGCCATCCGCACCTTCAAGACCCTCGCCGATGCCCTCACCATCCAGGGGGTGTACAAACCTTCCGGCAAGGCCGGGGAAAAGCTCGCCGAAGCATTGAAGCTGTTCAGTCCCGAGATTTACGGCTCCATGCCCGACCCCCGTATTGTCGAGCTGAAGGGCCTGGAATACGTGATAGACCGGATGCCCAGGGGGATTGAGAAATGCAACAGGCTCATACTCACCGCCCAGGAGGATTTTCAGGACACCTCCTTCGAGGAGATCATCCCCTTGAAGAGAAGGAGGGTCTCCTACGCGGTCTCGGAGAAGGAGATGTGTTTCGTGATCACCCACGGGCAGAGCGAGATCTATGACATCCTGACCCATATTACCTTTCTGACCATTGAATCACAGAAGATCCACCAGCAGATCTGCAACCGGGTTGACGGCACCAGCAGTGAATGGATCGAACTGGAACGGACGGTCGACCGCGAGTCGGAACTTCATGGGGAGGAACTGGACCAGGCGATCTGGAACCTGTCGATCATCCTCGGCCGGACCTACAGGGAGACACGGAACACCTACGAGTATCTCGAGGAGAACAGGAGACTGAGCCGTTCCAACAACGGCCTGTTCAACATCGTCCATTCCCTGGGCCGACGCCTGATCGAGGAGCAGTCCGCGGAAAAGGAGGAACTGACGATCTACTTCACCCCCTCCCTCCATGACATGATCGGTCACCACAAGTATGCCTCCCTGTGGGCCGAGACCATCAAGGGCCGGTTGTACGCCCTCGGTTTCCAGGACCGGCCGGTACATGTCATCAGCGCCAATATGCATTCGGTTCGCAATCTTCTCTTCGGTTCGGGAATGCTCGCTGCCAAAGGCGAAACATTGCCCGCCGATCTCTATGAGATGGTCCGCCAGTTGCGCAACCAGGGCCGGAAGATCGGGGATTATGCGGAACAGCACGGTTTCACCTCGCACAAGGACACCTCCGGCTCCAATATCGATGTCCACATTATCGATTGCGCCCGGATAGATTTCAGCACCCTGCATCCTGCCCTCCGCGTTGATCGGGATTTTATCAACGGCCAGCAGCCGGTGCTGCTGGTCATGGACTACGCCTTCGGCACCCAGGCCTTCGAGTTGATGGATGAACTGCTCTGCCCCTGCCAGATAGAGGAGAAGGTCATTTCCTACAGCATCGAGTCGATCTCGGTGATGGGCAAGGCCGGAATTCTTCCCGGTAAAAAAGGCGACATCATGCTGGCGACCGCGCACGTGATGGAGGGTACACCCCACAATTACATTGTCAACAACGACCTTTCCGCCAGCGATTTCGATCCCGGGGTCAGCGTCTACTGCGGTCCCATGGTCACCGTTCTCGGCACCTCGCTGCAGAACCGCGACGTTCTCGAACGCTTCCACTCCTCGAGTTGGAAGGCAGTCGGTCTCGAGATGGAAGGCGGCCATTACCAGCGGGCGATAAATGCCGCCATCATCCAGGGCCACATCCCGGTGAACATGAAGACCCGCTATGCCTATTATGCCTCTGACAACCCGCTGGTCAGCGGCCAGACGCTGGCCTCCGGGCCTATGGGCGAGGAAGGGGTCGTTCCCACCTACATGATCACCAAGGTCATCCTCGAGAAGATCCTCAATCGCGAGGCGGAAACGGCTGGCCGATGAAACCGCGCCTCGTCAACGTCTCGCCATGGATTCTGGCGGCGGCCTGTTCTCTGCTCGCCGTCATCATCACCGTCTTCGCGGTCAGCAACTATCGCCGTGAAAAGCAGCTGATGACCGAGGTGCTGCTGCAGAAGGGCGTCACCATTATCCGCTTTGTCAACGCCGGGCCGCGGACGCGGTTTCGCACCAGCGGCGAGAACTTCGCCGCGATGGAGCTGCAGTGGACCGAACAGGTGCAGCAGATACTCGATCATGCCGCGGAGCAGCCGGATATCCACATGGCGATGATGGTTGACAACAAGGGAAGGATCGTCGCCTGTTCCGACCGCAGCCACGCCGGACAGACGATCGGAGAGGAAACGGCGGCATTCTTTCGGAGTCTGGCGGCGGAAAATGCCGGCAACGTCGCCTTCCGCATCGGCCAGGAAGCCAGGGGAAACGACAATGTCTTCCAGGCTATTGCCTACTACGCCCCATTGGGGCTGCCCACCCCGCCAGGGGGATTGCCGCCCATGCTCGACCAGACGGGGCGCGGCAACGGGCCGATGCGTGATCACATGATGCAGATGCAGCATGGTCTCCGACTGTGGCGGGAAATGGCGCAGAAGATGCAGGACGCCAGGTATGTGCTGCTGGTGGAACTGGAAATCAGCCAGCATACCGCGGCCGTCAAACGACAACTGCTGCAGATAGTCATCCTTTCCATCGTGCTGCTGCTGGTGGGCATCGGCGGCTGGCTGTCGCTGCTCACCCTGCAGGGCTACAGGGGAACCCAGGTCCGGCTCGGACGGATGCGGGCCTTCAACGACCTGCTGGTTTCCTCGCTGCCGCTTGGACTGGTGGCGACAGACAGCGAAGGCAGGATTCGGCTCTGCAACAGGACGGCGGAAGATATCCTTGCCAGTTCGGAGACGCAGATGAGCGGCAGGGTGCCAGGTGATGTCCTGCCGCCGCCGCTTGCCGACCTGATGGCAAAGTCGGTGGAGCAACCGGACAGCCCACGGAGACAGGAAGTGGTCCTCGAGGGGAAGCATGACCGACCCCGGTCGCTCTTACTCGCCGCATTGGCGGTAATGGACGGTGAAAGACGCCATGTCGGGACGATGCTGCTGATCCAGGATGTCAGCGAGGTCAAGCTGCTCGAAGAGGAATTGAAGCGCAATGAGCGTCTCGCCGCTCTCGGGGAAATGGCGGCGGGCGTGGCGCACGAACTGCGCAACCCTCTCAGTTCCATCAAGGGGCTGGCTGTTCTTCTGAAATCGCGTTTCAGCGAGGGCGCAGCCGACAGGGAGACCGCCGATATCCTGGTCCGTGAGGTCGAACGATTGAACCGCAGCATCAGCGAGCTGCTCGATTACGCCCGTCCAAATCGGCTGGAAAAGGACAGCGTTTCCCTCCACGATGTGCTGCAGAAAGCGATCACACTGATCCGGGTTGATGCCGAGGCTGCAGGAATAACCATTGCCACCGATTTCTGCGGCGATCACGATCTGGTGTTTGCCGACCGTGACAAGCTCAGCCAGGTTTTCCTCAATCTTTTTCTCAACGCGATTCAGGCGATGCATGGAGGAGGCAGCCTGAAGGTCTCCACCGTGGCAGGCCAGGGGATACTGACGTGCCAGGTTGAGGACAGTGGCTGCGGGATCGAGGCGGCTATGCTGCCGAAGGTTTTCGATCCGTACGTCACGACCAAGAGCGGCGGCACAGGCCTCGGTCTGGCCATGTCTGTCAAGATTGTCGAGGAACATGGCGGGCGCATCGATATCAGCAGTTCGCCGGGGTTGGGAACGCAGGTTGTGGTGACGCTGCCGGTATGGAGGCAATGAGCCGGCCAGGACCGTTTTCTGATGAACCGGCGAAACCGCGCGGAAGCGATGCGGGAAAGCCGCTGCGGATCGTCCAGTTCATGGCCTCGGAAGGCTACGGCGGGGCAGAGCAGGTCTTCATCGAACTCTCCAACAGCCTTGCCGCAGCAAACGAGGTTGTCGCCATACTGCTGCGCAGCGCTGCCATCCGTCACAGATTCTCGCCGCAGGTCAGGCAGGTGGTGCTGAACTCCAATCCCACCAGCAACAACCCCTTCCTCCATATCGAGCTGTATTCTCGGCTCAAGGAGATCTCCCCAGACATTGTCCATACCCATGCCGCAAAGGCCACTACGCTGGTCTACCGCATCAACCGGCTGAAAGGTTTTCCGCACCTCGGGACAAAACATAACGACCGCAAAGGCAGGATCTTCAACCACCTGCGCTGGGTCAGCGCCGTGTCGGAGAAGGCGGCGAGGTCGGTTGTTCCGGCCCGGGGAGCGGAAATACGGGTCATCCATAACGGTGTCGCCAGCGCGGACCCGGGAAGAGGAGAGAAAGAGGAAATCTTCACTATCCTCGCCGTCGGCCGGCTCGACAAAATCAAGGGTTTCGACGTACTGATCGAGCAGGTGGCAGGGCTGACTTTTCCATTTTGTCTCCGTATCGTCGGCGACGGGCCGGAGAAACCGAGGCTGGAAAGGCAGATCCGCGAACTGGGGCTGGCCGGGAAGGTTATCCTTGAAGGTTTCCGTGACGATGTCCCGGTCCTGATGCGCCAGGCCCACCTGGTGGTCATATCTTCACACCAGGAAGGGGGGCCGAAGGTGATGATCGAATCGCTCTATTATGCCGACATGCTGATTTCCACCCCTGTCGGGGCTGTACCGGAGGTTCTGCCGGCGCGGTTCCAGGCCGGCCTGGACCGGCTGGCGGCAAAGATCGCCGAGGTGCATGCGGCCTATGGCAGCTATCTTGAGGAATTCGCCGCAGTAGCGGCAGAAAGGCGCAACGAGTTTTCCATGCCGGGGATAGTCCTCAAATATCAGGACTATTACCGGGATATCCTGGCGGGCGCCCCCCGATCCTGATCAGGGGGCAGTGACGGGCTGGCCAGCAGCAGTCCCGAGAGGAAGGCAAAAAAATGGCCCTGGTGGGAATCGAAGAGAAAGGAGTTCATCAGGCAGCCGGCGGCCATCGTCAGCACTATTCCCTGCATGACGAATCTGCGGTGCCGGCTCAGGCGGGAAGCCGACCGCCACTGGCTGGCAAGCAGCGCCACGAACAGCAGGAGACCGGTCAGGCCGAGCTGGACGCCGATAAACAGGTATTCATTGTGCGGGTTGTCGGTGGGCATGGTCTTCGTGCCCTCGATCAGCTCCTGCTGCCTGAAGGCGAAGGATCCGGTGCCGTGGCCGAAGACGGGTTTTTCCCGAATCAGCGTGATGCTGTTTCCCCACCAGTCCAGACGCATGCCAAGCGATGAGCGGGAAGCTCCTTGCTCATAATGGATAATGTCCTGCATGGCCTGCTGGACTCGGGAAGAAACGTTCTCGGAGACGCTGAAGCTGACCGGGATCAGCAGCAGCAACAGCAGGCAGCCGGAGAGCCTGTGTCTCAGGCTGAGACGCTGCAGGACGGCAAAGCCGATCAGCACGGTGTAGGCGAAGAGGCCGGTCCGCCCCGGCGAGACAAAGATGATGTTGGCAGTGGCGAGCAGAAAGACGACACTCCAGAGTAACCGGAAACGGCAGCCGTCGACCGCCCGCTGGAACGCCCAGAAGGCCAGCATCGCCATGAAAAAGCTGTGGGTGATGTGAAAGAGCAGGGAGTTGCCGTACTTGGCCGAAGGAATCAGGGACAGGGCCATGGCGAAGGAAACCGCCATCAGGATGACGGTCCCGGCCAGAAATCCATTCTCCGCGCGGCGTATCAGTTGCTCGTCGTGCCAGGCAAAGGAC
>CAYYWK010000129.1:0-7507 GCA_964475345.1 uncultured Desulfobulbus sp. | reverse complement strand
GTTTTGTTGGATGTGATATATACAGCTCTTGAACCATAATGCTCCGAATATTTATGAGCTAAAGCTGTCATTGAACATTTATATTTATTATATGCAAAATCCTCAAATATAGAAATTGAGGGAACAATTTTTTTGAAATCTCTTTTCACAATATTGCCTGGTAGCAATAATTCACCTGCAAATTGCCTAGCTTCAATTTCCAATTGATCCTCATGATCAAGAGATCTCTTATCCTTCGATCTATTGAAGATCTGTCTTAAATGCCAAGGCATAACCATATGTCCAAGCAAAATGGCGAGTGTAAATTTTTCTCTTTCATGAAAAGCACTAGTTGAATTCAAAATGATGAGAGGGCCTTCTACATATTTATATAGAATGCCTTCAGAATCTTTAAGTTCTGCTTTCAGTATTTGAACTCCAAGCTTTTTCGCAATTTGAAAAACATCGACAGGTATATCATTAACCTTTTGGTCTCGAATGAGAAACTCGGCATATTCAGTTGGAGATGTCAGTAAAGGTATTTCTTTATAGTATTTGGAGCCAGAGATAAGGAAAAGGTACTCCAAGAGCTGTTCCTTTCTGTTCCCTTCAAGGAAGGGGATTAAGGTGAAGAGCATCTTGTCTAGGGGGTCATTCGTATCCTTGGTCTCTTCACTTAAGAAGGATTCGACAGAAACCTGCAGTTCATTAGCGATTTTGAGCATAAGCCCGTAAGAAGGGTTGCGATTACCACTTTCGATTTGGCTGATAAATGCTGCTGTCACTCCAACCGCATCAGCCAAAGATGATTGAGTAATCTTCCGGGCCTTCCTTTTGTCGGCAATTCGTTTACCAATAGTCATAGTCATTTCTCCAATCTCCTGAAACATATAGAGATTCTTTATATCATAGTCTGGGAAAATTACAGTGTGAAATTTGGTGGCGCTTTTTGTCTGTCCCGCATAGTAACATTAAGTTAATAAAAAATATAGCTTAAAGTAATAAAACTGATTGACAACTTTGCATTATCGATGTACCTTCAAAGATATTATGAAATGTTCTGTTGAAAAAGGAGACGCCTATGAGAAAAGAACATCATGTAGTATCCAACCCAGACGGCGGGTGGGATGTAAAACGCGACGGTGTGCAGAGGGCTTCAGTTCATACTGAGACAAAGCAAGAGGCGATTGATCGCGGCCGAACGATTAGTCAAAACCAAGGTACAGAGTTCGTGATCCATAACCGGGATGGGAGAATCTCCAATTCTGACAGCCATGGTCATGATCCGTGTCCGCCAAGAGACAAAAAATAGTGTTAAAATGCCAAAGGAACCTCCGAAACATGGACATCATCATCGTCCGCTCAACCCACTAAATTTCGGTGGCGGAAGGATGATGCCTAATAAATCGGTGAGACAGCGACGAATGGAGCATTCGATGATTCACACCAAGTGTTCGTTTTAAGGAGATCAATTATGAATGTACCACAGGACCACAATGTCAATATTGAGGTGAATGATGTTCAACACACCGTCCCCAAGGGAAAGTTATCCTTTGACGATCTGGTGAAGCTAGCCTTTGGAGAAAGCGCGAATCCGGCGGATGGCTACCGGATTTCATACGATAGAGGCCACGGAAACGCATCTGGTAAGCTTAAGCCGGGAGGCTCAATCGAAGTCGTAGAAGGGATTGACTTCACAGTGACTGGGACCGGTCAATCTTAATCTGAAAGGTACAGCATCTAATGGAAAAACTTCCTCCCTCTGCCGATGGGAACATTGAACGTCTTTTGGAAGAGGGATATGCGCTCTATAGGCGTGGTTTGTACATCGTCGCTGCCGTTCCGTACCTGGATTCGGCCGGCAATCCTCATACCGGCTTAATGATCGACACGCTCAACCTGGATCAGGATGGTCAAGTTCGAGTTGCCCCGACTAACCATCAGATGTACTTTGTCGGGCAACAGCCTTATGACGACAAGGGCCGAATTCTCTTTGGTGGAGCCGGTGCAAACGCTGTCCCATTGTTTGATGGCAAAATATCATCGTTCTATTGGTCCTGGAAACAGTTGGACTCTGCTGGCAATATGCGTGATTATCACGATCTTTACGAGAAGTTCACCGAGTACTCAGCGTACATCTCGGGACCGGCAGAGGAAAAATTCCCTGAATATAAGATCACTCCATTTGCCGGAAAATCACAAGGTGAGACAACTTGCCCCTTTCCTTTTGAAGACATGAACTCGGCCCGCGCAAACCTTTGCGAACTTGATAAACTTATTGAGACCGATTCCATCGCAATTATTGGTGCAGGCGGAACTGGTTCTTACATTTTTGACTTTATCTCAAAAACAAGAGTCCAGAAAATCAAAATATTTGATTTCGATATCTTTGATCTACACAATGCTTTCCGCATACCGGGAGCGACTAATCGCGAGGAACTGGGCCAGCCGAAAGTCGATGTCATTAAAGATCGCTATGTAGGATGGCACGCGGGAGCTAAATTCATCGAGGCAAAGCTTGACGGTGAATCGGACGCTTATCTGGATAGCATCACTTTTGCTTTTCTTGCGGTTGATAAGATGGGTCCTCGCCGAGATATAGCCAAACTGCTGCGTGCAAAGGGTATTCCGTTTATCGTTGTCGGATTGGGTATTCATCATGGAAATCCGGGCCTGACCGGTATGGTCGAAACAACTTTGATCGACGAAAAAACAGCACCATACGCTTTCGAAGAGATTGCAGGTGAACAACTTGTCGATCTGCCGGATGAGTACCAGAAGAATATCCAAACGGTCGAATTAAACGCATTTAATGCGGCAATGGCCGTCTTTATGTACAAGAAATACCGTGGATACTACGCATCTGGCCGGTCTGTTTATCAGGCATCATTTACTACTTCATCCATGCAGATAGATCGTGAAAGCACAGACTGACCCGACGGCAACCTTCGTTGTAGTTCGTGGCCCTATACCGGCGGAACTATCAAAAGGGATAATTTATATCAACCCGAACAGTAACAGAGCTCACCACCTGTGCGCGTGTGGGTGTGGAAGTCGCGTGTTGACGCCTCTCAATAGTCATGAATGGCGTTTGACCGGCTCCGATTTAATGCCATCGCTGTGGCCATCTGTCGGAAACTGGAACTTGGAGTGCCAGTCACACTACTGGATTAAAAATGGCAGGGTCGTTTTGGCACAGCGTTGGAGCGCTGCCGAAATCGCGACTGGCAGGGCAAGAGAACAGAAACCTTACGTCGAGGGCACTTGGCTGGACAAGGTTAAATCGTGGTTCTCGCGTATAGCCGAATTATTATTCCGTACCCGAAAATGATACGGCTACCTACGCGATCCTGAGAAGATTTTGATCGCGTCCTGGTTGCAACTAGAAACTCGATTCCCACTTAATCCATCGAACTCAGATCCAATGTAACCAGTAACCAATAAAGAAACCAGCATCGAAAATAGTGGTACATCACCGGCTCAATACGTGGTACATCGGACAAGGTTCGATCAAAATGTCGAACGGCAAATAGCCATACAGGGTCTCATTGTTTGTATGTTATCGAAATATAAGTATAAATTCCCGCCGCCTCCACCAAATTGAAGTCCAGAGAGATCTGGCAAAGTCCAAAACCCCGAGAGCTGATAAGGCTTTCGGGGTTTTTCTTTTCCAGGAGTGTTCTGCAGATAAATCCATTGACATGCCGGACGATTTTGAGGCGGGTTATTCTCGATCCGTCTTAATAGCAGTGATAGCTATGACTAACGAATGTGCAGAATCTGAGGCACGTCTCTTTTACTCTCTCACAGCCTCTTTTCCGAAAACGGGGGCAGCTGCAGTATCAGCTGAAAATCCCCTTCAATGTAAAGAAAAAGAGCATGGCGAGACCGGCTCCAACAGGGAGGGTAATGAGCCATGAAATAACGATATTGAGCACAACCCGCAGGTCAAGGGCGCCAACTCCCCTTGCCAGGCCGACACCGAGCACGGCCCCGACTAGGACATGGGTGGTGGAGATGGGCATGCCGGTTCGCGAGGCGATGACCACGGTGATTGCGGCAGCCAGTTCGGCGCAGAAACCACGCGAAGGAGTTAGCTCGGTGATCTTCTTGCCGATTGTCTGCATGACCTTGAAGCCGAGGGTGATCAGGCCGAGGACGATGCCGCCACCGCCCATCAGCAAAATCCACAAGGGAAGGGCGGATTTTTGCATCACTTCGCCGCCGGAGCTGACGATGCTGACGACAGCGGCAACCGGGCCTATCCCGTTGGCTACATCGTTTGAACCGTGGGCAAAGGCCATAGAACAGGCGGTGAAAAGCATCATCGGCGTGAAGACCTTCTCAACACTTGCAAAGTTGAAATCCCTGTTCGCCTGCTTGTCTTCCTTGATGTTATGCACGAAATACCAGCCAAGGAAGGCGGTGGATAGCCCGAAGCAGACAGCCAGCAAGAAACTCTGGCCGGTGCTCAGATCGATATGGAGATGTTCCAGTCCCTTGAAGATGGTGACAAGGGAAATGACGAAACCGACCAGAAAAATGTAGCCTGGGGCATATTTTTTGGCATTTTTCAGAGGGTTGTCGGTATTGAAGATGAGTTTTCTAGTGCTCATCACCAGCAGGAAGGAGATGGTGCCGCCGACAAGTGGCGAGACGATCCAGCTGAGCACGACACTGGTGATTTTCGTCCAGTATACGGCCTCGGGGCCGATGCCGACCAGCGCGAAGCCGACCAAGGCGCCGACGATGGAATGGGTAGTGGAGACCGGCCAGCCCTTGGCGGAAGCTATCATCAGCCAGATTGCTGAGGCCAGCAGCGAAGCGAGCATGCCGTAAACAAGGATTTCCGGGTTGTCGATAATGCCGCTGGGGTCGATGATCTCCTTGCGGATGGTGGTGGTGACGTGGCCTCCGGCCAGCACCGCCCCGAGGAATTCAAAGATAATGGCAATACCGATCGCCTGCTTCATGGTAATGGCTCCGGCCCCGACCGATGTACCCATGGCGTTGGCCAGATCGTTCGCTCCTACGCCCCAGGTCATGTAGAGACCGAATATGACGGCCAGGATGACCATGATTGTTCCATGTACTGCAATAATCTCCATTGTAGTCCTCGTGCTTATTTCGAAAGGAAGAGAAGCAGGCGGTCTGCCATGTTTTCGGCCTGGTCGGAAATGCTGCCGAGCCGGTCGATGAGTTTGTACCAGAATAGCGTGGAAACCGGGTCGAGTTCTTTTTCCGCCGCAAACAGCGTTCTGCGGGCCCGGTGCATGATCGCGTCAATATTGTGCTCGTTGCGCCTGAGGCCGGTGATCATCCCGGAGACCCTCTCCATCTCCAGGCCGCCAAAGCCCACCTCGAGCAACTCGTCGAGCTGTTCGATGAGCGCCTTGGCCTCCGAGCTGATCTCCATCGTTCCTTCCAGCAGCTCATCGAGGACTTCCTTGATTGCCTCAGGCACCTCCATATCGCGGTAGCAGAGGATCTGGCCGATCTCTTCAACTGTGTCGGCGATGTGGTCCTGATCGGCCATGAGACCAAGCAGATCTTCCCGGTCCACTGGCAGAAAGAGCGACTTGGGCATGCTCAGGCGGAAGGCGTTCTTGATCCTGTCCGCCTCCGATTCAAGCTGGTCGATCTGGGCGGCGAAATCGTGCACCTGTTCAAGATCCTTGCGGTACAAGGCGTCAAAGAGCGGCGGGACAAGGCAGATGCAGGAAAAGACCATCCGCATATGTTCCTGGATGGGCTTGAAAGGGGATTGCCGCATGAGGCCGGCAAGTGAGGGCTTCTTCAGAAGTGACATGGACGGATTCCTCCTTCGGAGAATATTCACACAGTCGGAGACATGGGTTACGGATGGCGCAACTATACCAGAGTCTCCGTGGGACGTCTGCCGAACTTTAAGGATTTGATGAGATTTGTGTTTGGAAACTGCCAGAGAAGTATTTTGTGAGAAATTCAGAGCCGGTGGAATCGTATCGGGGCGACCATCCTTGATGGCAAGGTTGAATGGTCATCACCTTGCGGTCGTCTTAAAACAACCAAAAATATTCGGATGGGCAGCGGCATGGACGGAACATCATCCATTTTGATGTAAGTTCCCAGCCATTTATCATCTAGAATTATAGCCAGGGAATGGCTGAAGGTATCACCGAGATTTTTCAATCCTCCAGACGGCTTGGCGGGAGGCAACAGTACCGGTACGGCAAGATGAACAGTCAAACGCTCTACGACCAGAGTGCGAGTGATTGCGTTTATGCGGAATTCGAAGAGGATGGCTCGATAAGAACGAGAACGGAGGTGCAGCTGCCCAGTAATGCCTGAGTGCTTCGAGCAGGCCTGTGCTGGCAACCTTCCCAGTCGAGGCGATCATTGGCCTGTAACAGAGTTATAATGTGCTGCATTACATCTGTTTACGGTCGGGTTGGCCGCTTTTCGTTGAGCCTGCAATCTTCGTCTGTAAGAACTTAATCGGGCTACTCAGCGCTGACTGATCGGGCTGTCACTTGTGCGACACAGTTTCTGATACGGGCTTTGCCTGCACCGAGTTGAGTCCGGACATGTTTTGGCAGAGGGAGTCCTGAGAGCTCAAACAGTGTCTTCCACCTTATTTTGAAATGCCCGCCGGGAATAATCCTTGTGAATCGGGCCGTCGTTGTAGCAGTTGGCGTCGTCTACCTGCCACTGGCGCGCCATTTTTGTTGTTTCGTCGCATAACCGTTGAAGCCGATGGGCAGGATGTCCTATGCTGACTGTAATTCAGCATCGACCATTGCAGCGTTTCAGGGCTCGGTTTGATGCGGTTCCCAGGCTGGAGCGACGGTGGTTCGATGGATGATGGCCATGAGTAAACGCACTGGCGCCGGGCAGTCGGAAAAACAATCTTGGGTTTGGCTCAGGCATTGGCACGAGATGGCCAGATTCTTATCGTCGATTGGTGGATCAACGACTGGTTCCGTTTGTCGAATCCCGCAACCGTCAGTCCGAGCGTTCCGTCCGCACTGGAACTATCCTACCTGATAGGATCTGGGTGGGATGTAGGTCTAGGCGCCGCCTGTCGATCAACCCGGATCCGTCTTGATGAGGACGGCAGCTTCGCCAGTGGTGACGGCGAGCACAGCTATAATGGTGTTATGGGATGGACCAGCTATGAATTTTCCGAGATATTCAGGTGTGGTATTTACGTGGAGAATCCCTTGGACTCGGAGCTGCGGGTTGAAGATGAGAATGGAGATCTGTTGTACAAGGATGATCGAGATCCGGCGACGACGATCGGGTTTTCATTGGTTGGCAATTTTAGTCAGTGCTGAATCCCGCAATGCCATACTAAGGATACCGAGGACTTTGTCGACAAAGATCCTTTGCGGTAATGATGGCTCGTCAGCTCACCGGTATTGATTGCCGGCCAGACTGACCGATACTGTCCAGTGCGACCGTGACACGAATGAACAGGAGGAAATCGCCGATGTTGAGGACACTGTTGCTGCTGGTATTGCTGCTCGGCTCCTGCCTGGCCGCGGTT
>CAYYWK010000128.1:0-7527 GCA_964475345.1 uncultured Desulfobulbus sp. | reverse complement strand
TCCTGCTGCTGGTGGCAGTCTCCACACTGTTCACCCTTTCACGCATCCGTCCCGAACTCCGAGCCAGGAACCTGGTTGAGCGGGTGCTGAAGGCCCTGCTCGTCCTCTGCTCGGCGTTCGCAATATTCACCACCATCGGCATCGTGCTGTCGGTACTTTTCGAAGCCATCCGCTTCTTCAAGATCGTGCCGCCGCACAACTTCCTGTTCGGTCTCGACTGGAGCCCGCAGATGGCCATCCGCGCCGACCAGACCGGATCTTCCGGGGCCTTCGGCGCCGTGCCGGTCTTCGCCGGCACCATCCTGATAGCACTGATCGCGATGGTCGTCGCCATCCCGATCGGCCTGATGTCGGCCATCTACCTCTCGGAATACGCCAGCGAACGCCTGCGGACCACGGCCAAGCCGCTGCTGGAGATTCTCGCCGGCATCCCGACGGTCGTCTACGGATTCTTTGCCGCTCTCACCGTGGCACCGCTGATCCGCGACATGGGGCTTTCCCTCAACCTCTCGGTGTCATCCGAGAGCGCGCTGGCCGCCGGCCTGGTGATGGGCATCATGATCATCCCCTTCGTCTCATCGCTGTCCGAGGACGTCCTCCACGCCGTTCCCCAGTCGATGCGGGACGGTTCGCTGGCTCTGGGCGCCACTCAGTTCGAGACGGTCAAGAATGTCGTCGTCCCGGCCGCCCTGCCCGGCATCGTCGGCGGCATCCTGCTCGCGGTATCCCGCGCCATCGGCGAAACGATGATCGTGGTGATGGCGGCAGGTCTTTCTGCAAAACTGACCGCCAACCCCTTCGAGGCGGTGACGACGGTCACCGTTCAGATCGTCACCCTGCTGGTGGGCGACCAGGAATTCGACAGCCCGAAGACCCTCGCGGCCTTCGCCCTTGGGCTGGTGCTGTTCTTCTTCACCCTCTTCCTCAACTTCGTCGCCCTGCGGGTCGTCCAGAAATACCGTGAGCAATATGAATAACGACAACCAGACACCAGCCTGCTGTGCATCTCCCGGAAAATCGCTCAGCGAAAGGATCGGCAGGGATCTGCCGCGCCGCTACCGGAACGAACAACGTTTTCAGCGCCTGGGGCTTGCCGCCATCGTCATAGCCCTGTCCTTTCTGGTCTTTCTTTTCGGTTCGATCATCTCCAGTGGCTATTCCGCCTTCCGCCAGACCTATGTCGAACTGACGGTATCCTTCGACAAAGCGGCCTTTTCCAGCGAAAACCTGGCCGCCGCCGATTACGCCGGGATGGTGAAGAACTCGCTGAAGACGATGTTCCCGGAGGTCAAAGACCGCAACGAACTGAAAAACCTCTACAAGGTAGTCAGCCCGTCGGCGGCCTTCACGCTGATGGAGATGGTGACCCGCAACACCAACCTCATCGGCACCACCCAGTCCGTCTGGGTCCTCGCCGACGACGACGTCGACATGCTGATCAAGGGACAGCTCAGTGGTGAAGGCGAAGAGAGTAACCGTCGTCTCAAGGACAACCAGTTGGCCTGGATACAGCAGCTTCGTGAGCAGGGCAAGATCGAAACCCGCTTCAACACCACCTTCTTTACCGCTGGCGACTCCCGTGAGCCTGAGCAGGCCGGCATCATGGGTGCGGTGATGGGATCCTTCTTTTCGCTGCTGATCACCCTGCTGCTGTCCTTCCCGATCGGCATCATGGCAGCCATCTACCTCGAGGAATTCGCCCCCGACAATATCTGGACCAATATCATCGAGGTCAACATCAACAACCTCGCGGCAGTGCCGTCGATCATCTTCGGCCTGCTCGGCCTGGCGATCTTCATCAACTTCTTCGGCATGCCGCGGTCGACTCCGGTAGTCGGCGGCCTGGTGCTGACCCTGATGACCCTACCGGTCATCATCATCGCCAGCCGCGCCTCGCTGAAGTCGGTGCCGCCGTCGATCCGCGAGGCCGCTCTCGGTGTCGGCGCCTCGCAGATGCAGACAGTCATCCATCATGTCCTGCCGCTGGCGCTGCCCGGGATGCTCACCGGCACGATCATCGGCATGGCGAGGGCGCTGGGCGACACCGCGCCGCTGTTGATGATCGGCATGATCGCCTTCATCGTCGACATCCCGGGCGGCTTCACCGACCCGGCAACCGCCCTGCCGGTGCAGATTTTCCTCTGGGCCGACAGTCCGGAGAGGGCTTTCACCGAAAAAACCTCGGCGGCAATCATTGTCCTGTTGGCCTTTTTGATCTTCATGAACGCCAGCGCGGTCATTCTCAGAAAGAAGTTTGAAATCAAGTGGTAGCCACATGTTGGCAACACGCAGCCAAACAACCGGTAACACAACAGAGCAGTCCAACATTACAAGGAGAAAAGCAATGAACGTACGCAGCATGTTTCTGGCCAGCGCCCTGACCATGACCCTGATCAGCACCGGCACCGCGATGGCGGCCCGCGACTCGATCTCGATCGTCGGTTCGTCCACCGTCTACCCGTTCGCCACAGTCGTCGCCGAGCAGTTCGGCAAGAGCTCCAACTTCAAGACCCCGAAGATCGAGTCCACCGGCACCGGCGGCGGCTTCAAGCTGTTCTGCGGCGGCGTCGGCGTCACTTTCCCGGACATCTCCAACGCCTCCCGGGCGATCAAGGACTCCGAGAAAGAGACCTGCGCCAAGAACGGCGTGACCGACATCATCGAGCTGAAAATCGGCTATGACGGCATCGCCGTTGCCAACACCAAGTCTGCGCCGCAGATGAAGCTGACCCGCAAGGAACTCTTCCTGGCGCTGGCCAAGGACGTACCGGATCCGGCCAACAACGGCAAGCTGATCCCCAACCCATACAAGACCTGGAAGGAAATCAACCCGGAACTGCCCGACACCGCCATCGAGGTCCTCGGTCCGCCGCCGACCTCCGGTACCCGTGACGCCTTCACCGAGATGGTGCTGGTCGCAGGTGCTGAGGAGTTCGAATTCATCAAGAAAATGGCAAAGGAAGACAAGGATGCCTTCAAAAAGATCAGCGAGACCGTACGCGAGGACGGCGCCTATGTCGAAGCCGGCGAGAACGACAACCTGATCGTCCAGAAGCTCCAGGCCAACCCGAAGGCCCTTGGTATTTTCGGTTTCTCGTTCCTCGACCAGAACGCCGATGCAGTCCAGGGTTCGCTGATCGAGGGCGAAGCCCCGACCTTCGAGAACATCTCGGCTGGCAAATATGCCGTTTCCCGTCCCTTGTTCATCTACATCAAGAAAGCCCACATCGGTGTGATCCCCGGCATCAAGGAATTCATCACCGAATTCTCCAGCGAGAAGGCATGGGGTGACGAGGGCTACCTGGCCGACAAGGGGATGATCCCGATGCCTGCCGAAGAGCGGAAAAAATACGCCGACGATGTCGCCAACCTGAAGACCATGTAATACCTTGAAGCAACGGACCGGTGGAAGGCGCCCGCGCTTTCCTCCGGTCCACACCGCAGCTTCGGCAACCCTGTCATCACCAGCAGCATCGAGATATGATTATGGAACTGACCTCCCCGCAAGTCGGGACAAGCTATCAGTCAAGCATGGAAGGAAACGGCTTTGCCGCCTCGCAGGCGGCCGGCGGGCAGAGCGCGCCTCGCCAGACGGTCGGTGATCCCTTCGTTGCCAACCCCCGCATGACCGCGAGGGATGTCGCCGTCTACTACGGCGAGAAATGCGCCATCCGCAGCATCAACATCGATGTCGGATGCAACGAGGTGCTGGCGATGATCGGTCCCTCCGGCTGCGGCAAATCGACCTTCCTGCGCTGCCTCAACCGGATGAACGATACCGTGCCCGGCTGCCGGGTGACGGGGGAGATCAAGCTCGACGATGAGGACATCTACGCCCCATCGGTGGACGTCGTGCCGCTCCGAGCGCGGGTCGGGATGGTTTTCCAGAAGCCCAACCCCTTTCCCAAATCGATCTTCGACAACGTCGCCTACGGCCCGAAGATCCACGGTCTGATCCGCGACAAGGCCGAACTCGAGGAAATCGTCCATACCTCGCTGAGCAAGGCCGGACTGTGGGAGGAGGTCAAGGATCGCCTGCAGGAACCCGGTACCGGGCTTTCCGGTGGTCAGCAGCAGCGCCTGTGCATCGCCCGCGCCATCGCCGTCAGCCCGGAGGTGATCCTGATGGATGAACCGTGCTCGGCACTCGACCCGATCGCCACCGCCAAGATCGAGGAACTGATCGCCGAACTGCGCGCCCAGTACTCGATCGTCATCGTCACCCATGCCATGCAGCAGGCATCGCGTGTTTCCCAGCGCACAGCCTATTTCCACCTCGGCGATCTGATCGAGGTCGGCCCCACCGAGCGCATCTTCACCAACCCCCGCCACCGCCTGACGGAAGACTATATCACCGGACGCTTCGGTTGATAGCAGCCATCCGCCGACTTCAAACAGGAAAAGGCCAGGTGGCAATCGCCACCTGGCCTTTTTTGTTGCAGCAGGCTATCTCCCGCCGTGATCACTGCGGCTCGTCGTGACAGAGATCGCAGCTCTGAGAGATGGTCTTGCCGGATTCGGTCTCGTGGGTGTCGTCGTGGCAGCGGAAGCAGCCGTAGCCGTCTGCCTCGTTCTGATGGCCGTTATGCCCCTTGTAGGTCCCCCAGGTCACCTTCATCGCCGGCCAGACATTGCCGAGATAGGCCTCGAGCAGATAGTTGCCGGAGGCGATGATCTCGGCTTCGTGCTCCCTGGCAAAGGCGTCGCCGTGGCGTTTGGCCTGCAGGGTCAGCAGATCCTCGACGATCTGTTCCTTGGCCTCGTCGCGGGAGGTGTATTCGGTTTGCAGCACCGTGAAGGAATCCTCGCGGATGCCAGGCAGGTCCGGGTTGATCTTCTTGGAGTAGAGCCCGAGATCGATCTTTTCCGACAGCGTCTCGTAGACGTGGGTGGGCCGGTTGTGGCAGTCGATGCAGTCCATGGTCCGCCAGACGCCCTCGCCTCCCTTCTTCTCCCCTTCCTCGCCTGGAATGTTGTATTCCTCGGTGATGCCGTTGGGTTTGCTCACCTTGATCTTGCCGATCGCCGTCCGGGTGGCGTCCAGGGACTGGTATTCGACCTTGACGTCGTTGCTGACGTGCCAGTGAATGCCTTCGAAGGTATCGGTGAAGGGGTTGCGGCCGCCGATATGCAGGGAGACTTCCTGGATGCTGGGCTCCTTCTGGTTGTCGTTGGAAAAGGCGATGAACTGCTTGGTCCGCTTGCCATGGAATTTCTCCGGCCAATGGCAGGCCTCGCAGGTATCCCTGGCCGGGCGGAGATGCTCGACCGGGGCCGGGATGGGGGTTCTGTAGCTGCCATCGATGACCGCCTTGACCTGCCTGAGCCCCGACAGCTTCGCCTTGACGTACCACTCGGCACCGGAGCCGATATGGCACTGCACGCAGCCGACCTTGGCATGGGGCGAACGCTGGTAGGCGGTGTATTCGGGGTCCATGACGGTGTGGCAGACCGCCCCGCAGAAGAAATCCGATTCGGTGAAATGGTAGGCTTCGTAGACGACCAGGGCGAAGACGGTGAGGTTGACCACCGACAGCACCAGGAACAGGATCACCGCCCGGCGATGGATCTTCTTGCTGAAATCGATGACCAGAAAGACCTTGCTGAGACTGTCCTTGAACCAGCGCTTGCGCCGCACATAAAAGGCCACCGGGATCAGGATCAGCCCGAACAGGACGCCGGCCGGAAAGATCAGGAAGGTGACGATGGCGGCGTAATGGTTCTCGATCAGCCCGGTCATGTGGCCGAAGAGCCCGAGAAGCAGCATCGTGAAGCAGACGGTGGTCAGGCCGACCCCGAACAATCCGATCGGTGTCTTCCACGATATGCCAAGCTGTTCCTGCCAGCTCAGTTTTCGTTCCGCCTCGGCATCTTTAGCTGCGGTATTCTCCTGTGGTAAATTTTCAGCCATTTCTCCTCTCTCCTCCCTGGGCTGTCCGTTATTGCCTTACGGAACACGCTATTGGCCGCTCCCGGCAGCACAACGCATTGTCGCGACGGCAGGGACATTCAGCCCCCTGTCGCTCATGCGGTGATCCTGCCCCAGGCTCCGGCAATCCGTGTCCCGCCTTCGATGATCTTCTCCAGCATCTCCCGCTCTTTTGCGGGCAGTGCCAGCTCTTCGGCGCTGTCGCTGAGCAGCTGCGCGTAATTGATGATCCCGTTCAGCTGGTTGGTGGTATCGTTGACCGTCTCCGCCAGCTGCGCCAGAACGGCATCACCGCTATCACCTCCTTCGCCGGTGTTGGTCTGTCGGCAGGCGACGATCGCCTCGGCCAGATCGACCAGTTCCCGACAGGCCAGGGTTCCAGGAGTGATGTCGGTTACGCTGCGGCCGGGGTCGCGCAGGTCCCGGGTCATCTGCAGCATCGGCAAAAGGGCCCGGCGATAGAAGAAGACGAGACCGATGCTGGCCAGGCTGATACTCAGTCCCATGACCCCGATGATCGTTTTCTGCAGCGTGACGATGCCCGCCCGCGCCTGGCCGACGACGAGCCGGTCATACTGGAGCAGCTGGTCGGCCACCATCCGCAGCTGTTCCTGCAGTTGCCGGCCGCTGTCGGTACTGCTGTCGCCGCCTGCGACGTTTCGCAGGGAAATGACCACCGCCGCGAGGTCGATCTTGCCGGTCAGCGCCAGGCTGAGCTGCGGTGGAATGGCGGGATCCTCTTCAAGGTGCTTGATTTCCCCGTGCAGTCTCTCCAATTCGGGGAGTGTGCGTTCGAGCTGGTCGCGGCTGCCGGTGATCAGGGCAGCCGTTATCTGTTCCCGGACCGTGGCAAAACGGAAGATCAGCTGACTGCTGCGCATCGACACCGCATTGAATTCGCGGTTGAGCTGCCCCTGACGCAGCAGCAGGAAGACAATCAGGGTCAGGACTGCGCCCATCAGGACGAAGGCGAACCAGAGATGGCGTTTCAGTGAGTACACGTGCCGTCCGCCCCTTTGTAGTGCAGGCAATGTCCCCTGGCGGGACAGTTGCTGCAATCGTTGCCGTCTTCGGCGCTTTCCTCCTCCTGCTTTTTGGTCAGCGAACACTGGTAAATTATATCGAATTCCTCGCTGTCGATGGTTTCAACCTGGAGCAGGATTTCCGCCAGCGCCTTGAGGAAGGCCCGCTCCCGGCCCAGTATCTCCAGGGCCCTCTCATAGCAGGAATTCAGCAGGGCCTTGACCTCGCGGTCGATGATCGCCGCCGTATCGCTGCTCACCGCCAGCGCGGTGGCGCCGGCGCCGAGGAAACCGCTGTCCTCCACCGCAAAAGCCCTTGGGCCAAGGGTCTCGCTCATCCCCCAGCGGCAGATCATGTTGGTGGCGATATCGGTTGCATGCACGAGATCGTTCTCGGCCCGGGTCGTCTGGGTGCTGAAAACGATTCGTTCAGCCGCCCGACCGCCGAGGAAGATGGTGATTCTGTTCTGCAGATAGTCCGAACTGTAGGCATAGCGGTCCCCCATCGGCAGCTGCTGGGTCTGGCCCAATCCCCGCCCGCGGGGGATTATGGAAATCTTGTGGATCGGATCGGAA